>JBALXG010000100.1:0-5709 GCA_036961055.1 Leeuwenhoekiella sp.
TTAATGAAGACTTAAATATTTTCTGCACTTGTTACAAGTAAAACTTCTTCAGAATTTTTTACGTCATTTATATAGGCTTCTACATCATTATCATCTTTACTTGCTTTACCATTACTTAGAAGCACTTTTAAGGTTTCTAAAACTGCCAGTCGCGTACCCACTTTTTTAGCCGAAGTATTAAATAAAGGTTTTAATTCTGACAGATCAATTTCTTTTGCAAATTCCATTATCTGTGCAATAGCATTAATCCTTTTTTCTTCCGGCAAATTTGCTAACTTTTTACCGGTTTTTTGAATTTCACTTAAAGCAGACATTTTAGGCCGTTGATTTTGTGCCTGTTTTACCGATTTTGGAGCATTTTGAGCGGTTTTTGATTCAACTTTTGACCAAGTATCCCTCAATCCTACAGTACGGTTAAATACGAGCTTATTTGCAGAACTTTCTTTATCAACATTAAAATAACCTATTCTTTGAAACTGAAACATATCAAGTGGTTTTGCTTCTTTTAAACCAGGTTCCAGATACCCGGTAATAACTTCTAAAGAATTAGGATTAATAAATTTATTAAAATCCTTCTCCTTATGGGCGTCTGGCGCTTCATCAAGAAAAAGACGATCATAAAGTCTCACTTCTGCCTCAATTGCATGTTTTATAGAAACCCAATGTAACGTTCCTTTTACTTTTCTTAAGCTCGCTTCAGTACCGCTTCCGCTTTGTGATTCTGGGTCATACGAGCAATGTATTTCTGTAATAATGCCATTTTGATCTTTAACTACAAATTCAGCTTTAATAATGTAGGCATTTTTTAATCGAACTTCATTATCCAAAGAGAGTCTGAAAAACTTTCTATTTGCTTCTTCTTTAAAATCTTCACGCTCTATATAAAGTTCTTTAGAAAAAGGGATTTTACGACTACCAGCACTTTCATCTTCAGGATTATTTTCAGCTTCTAACCACTCTTCTTTTTCTTCGGGATAATTATCAATAACTAATTTTACAGGATCAAGTACGGCCATAATTCTGGGCGCGGTCTTGTTGAGATCCTCCCGTACATTAAACTCAAGCAAAGAAACGTCTATTACATTATCACGCTTTGCAACACCTACAGTCTCAATAAAATTACGGATGGATTCTGGTGTATATCCACGTCTTCGTAAACCTGAAATTGTAGGCATTCTAGGATCATCCCATCCATTAACCACACCGTCTTCAACTAACGTAAGCAGCTTACGCTTACTCATTATCGTATAACTTAAATTAAGTCTTGCAAACTCGCGCTGTTTCGGTTTAATTCCACCATCATAAACTTCATCCTTAAACCAGTTATAAAGTGGTCTATGCGGTTTAAATTCTAGTGAACATAAACTATGACTAACTTGCTCTACATAATCACTCTCTCCATGGGCCCAGTCATACATTGGATAAATACACCATTTATTCCCGGTACGATGATGTGCCTTATGCATTACACGATAAATAATAGGATCTCGCATTAACATATTAGGCGATTGCATATCGATTTTTGCCCTTAAAACGTGGATTCCTTCCTTAAATTCGCCGTTTTTCATGCGCTCAAAAAGATCCAGGTTTTCTTCTGTACTCCTATTTCTGTAAGGACTATTTGTTCCTGGTTCTGTAGGAGTTCCCTTTTGCTCAGCCATAGCTTCACTACTTTGAGAATCTACATAAGCCTTATCGTTCTTAATAAGTTCTACCGCCCAATCATATAATTGCTGAAAATAGTCTGATGAATAACAAACTTTATCCCATTTAAAACCTAACCATTTAATATCTTCCTGAATAGCATCAACATACTCCTGCTCCTCTTTTGAGGGATTTGTATCATCAAAACGCAGATTTACCGGCGCATTATAGCGCTCACCCAAACCAAAGTTGAGACAAATTGCTTTACTGTGACCTATATGCAAATGGCCGTTAGGTTCTGGTGGAAATCGAAAACGTAAATCTTTAGAATTAAATCCATTTTCTAAATCCTCTTCTATTATCTGCTCTATAAAATTAAGAGCTTTATATTCATCTGTCATAACTGCTGCAATAAGAGGGTAAAATTAGTAAAAATACAGGTTTAGCGATGCTATAATAGCAGCCTTATTTCTAAAGATTAAAATAGTTTATTCTATCATCATGATAATTTTAGCTCTCAAAACAAACCTATATAATATCTTTGATTTAATATTCTACTTATGGGAATCATCAAATTAAATAATATCAAGGTTTACGCTTATCACGGCTGTCTTATTGAAGAAGGACAAATAGGATCTGATTATCGAGTAGATCTGGAAGTGCATGCAGATCTTACAGAAGCCGCAATTACAGATAAACTTACTGATACCGTTGATTATGTACATCTCAACAAAATTGTAAAAGAAGAGATGAATATACGTTCAAAACTTCTGGAACATGTATGTCAACGTATACTTGAAAGGTCTTTTAATGAAATAAATATTTTGACCAAAGCCACTGTAAAAGTGAGTAAAATCAACCCTCCCATAGGTGGAGATGTTGCTGCTGTAAGTGTAGTTTTAACTAAAAAAAGGTAATTGCTTTTAAATCATAAGAATTTACTTAAATTTGCACACCAAATAAATAGGGTGTCGTGGCCGAGTGGCTAGGCAGTGGTCTGCAACACCACGTACAGCGGTTCGAATCCGCTCGACACCTCAAAAAGCTTCCGTTTAATCGCGGAAGCTTTTTTATTTTAATATTATTTGTAAGCTGAAATATTTAAAATTAAGTTCAAAGTAAAATCAAATACAGAAGGTAATTAACTGTCAATGTCTACTACACTGTCTTTAAGTTGATCTGTAAACTTATTTTCTGGCGTTATTTCTTCGATTTTATGCTCTATTTTCTTGATTTCTGAGGGAAATAAACCTTTAGAAATAAATATTAAACCAAATACAAGCATCATAATACTCGTGCTTTTCTTAATGCCTTGAATACGTGAAGAGGTAAGTTTACTGCGTAGCTTTTTTGCTAGTAAAATTTTTATGATATCTATTATTAAGTAAGTTAATAATATAGTAGCGAAGAAAATAAGTATTCTGTTAGGATCCATATCCATTGTAGGACCTGCAAAAATGATCATTCCTAACCAGAAACCTAACACCCCTATATTTATAAAATTAAGAAGAAAGCCTTTTACTATAAGACCTAAATAATTTCTTCTACTCATGACCACTGTAGGGTGTGGTCCTCCTTCTTTAATACTTTTTTTTCTAGCCTTTATAAAAGAAATAATACCGTATGTAGCCAGCAGCATTCCACCAAAAACAAACAATCCAGGATCATCCTTAATTTTTGAAAGTAACTTATTTGTACTAAAATAAGCGATGAGGATAAAAACAATATCTGCGCTTACAACGCCCAGATCAAATAACAAAGCCGCCCTAAAACCTTTTAAAGCAGCAGTTTCTAAGAGTACAAAGAAAACGGGACCTATTAAAAAAGCAAGGAGAAATCCTAAAGGAATCGCTGTTGAAAGGTCTTGTAGCATTAAAATTTTTAAACGTTGCCACAAAGGTACTTAAAATGACCTAATTCTTTACATAACCTTAATACGGCCACCTATAAAGTTATCTTTAAGAACTTCTTCCGGATCACCATAAATTCTTACATCACCACCGGCTCTAATTTTAACATCGGCTAATTTAGAAGCATAAATATTAGCCTCACCTCCTGCTTGTACGCGCACTTCAGTTTCTTCAGTATGTAAATCTCTGCCTTCAAAAATGCCACCAGTATTTACTTCGATTTTCTGTTTTGTAGCTGTACCACTTACTTCTAAAATACCCCCCGTAACGGCTCGCATATCAACAAAATCTACCTTTAAACCTGCTTTTATGTGTGCTCCTTCCTGTGATTTTAATGTTATTCTATCTTGTTCAATCAATTCATTAGAAACAATTTCTGCACCTTCATTACCATCAATAACGTTCAGATATTTATAATGAACTTCTACAAAAGTGTGGTCTCCATCGAATATTTTATCAATATTCATTCTAATTTTCAAGAGTCCATCTTTATTTATCAATTCGATATCATCTATATCCTGACCACTAATAACTACTTTATTTTCATCTGCTTTTATGAGATTTACCTTCATGCGATCAAAAACTTTGACCTCATTAAAATCTCCCACATCCTGCACTCTGGGATTTTGTGCTACTGCAAAACCTGAAATAAATAATACTATAAGTAATTTTATATTTTTCATAAGAGAAGAGTTTTAGTAAAGACAAACTATCTGTACAGCTGTTACAGTTTAGAAACAAATATTTATTTATCTATCTCATCTTTAGGTCCAACAAGCGTAAAATCAAGATGCTTTTTCACTAGATCTGCCTCTTTTACTTTTACATAAACTTCATCACCCAGCGTGATAACTGTTTTACTTTTTCTACCTACAATTGCATATTGCTCCTGATCAAAGTCATAATGATCACCTTTTATATCTCTAAGGCGCACCATTCCCTCACATTTATTTTCTATAATCTCAACATAAATACCCCATTCTGTCACTCCGGAAATAACACCCAGAAAAACCTGATCTTTATGATCCTGCATAAATTTAACCTGCATATACTTTATAGAATCTCTTTCTGCACTGGTGGCAAAATATTCCATATCACTGCTATGCTTACATTTTTGCTCATATTCTTCCTGACTTGCAGATTTACCACCATCTAAATAATGTTGTAGTAATCTATGAACCATTACGTCAGGATATCGACGTATAGGAGATGTAAAATGTGTGTAATAGTCAAAAGCTAAACCATAATGACCTATATTATCTGTAGAATATACAGCCTTACTCATGGTACGAATTGTAAGCGTATCAAGAAGATTTTGCTCTTTCTTTCCAGATACATCTGCTAATAGATTATTAAGCGAATTTGAAGTGCTTTTACGATCTTTAAAATTCATTTTATAGCCAAAACGACCTGCTATATTTTGAAGAGCAGCCAGTTTTTCATCATCCGGTTCATCATGAATACGATATACAAATGTCTTTTTCTCTGATTGTTTTCCTATATATTCAGCTACCTTTCTGTTAGCAAGCAGCATAAATTCTTCAATAAGCTTGTTTGAATCCTGAGTGGTTTTAAAATAAACGCCTACCGGTTCGCTGTCTTCATCCAGATTAAATTTAACTTCAACTTTATCAAAAGATATCGCTCCATCCTTCATACGCTGGCGACGCATTATTTTTGCAAGTCTGTTTAACTCCAGAGTTGCATGAACAATATTTTCATCAACGGTATATTCTTTTTCGCTTAGCGAAATATCAGCTGGTATAATACCAGCTCGAGTATCTAATATTTGTTGTGCTTCTTCATAAGCAAACCTTGCATCGCTATAGGTAACTGTGCGACCAAACCATTGCGATTTAACTTTAGCAGTCTCTTTATCAATCTCAAAAACAGCTGAAAAAGTATATTTCTCTTCATTAGGCCTCAATGAACAGGCATTATTTGAAAGAATTTCTGGTAACATAGGCACTACCCTATCTACCAGATAAACAGACGTTGCTCGTTCATAAGCTTCATCATCAAGAGGTGTTCCCGGAATTAAATAATGAGAAACATCTGCAATATGAATTCCTACTTCATAATTACCATTTTTCAATACCTGAAAACTTAAGGCATCATCAAAATCTTTTGCATCTTTAGGATCAATAGTAAATGT
>JBALXG010000100.1:5719-8019 GCA_036961055.1 Leeuwenhoekiella sp.
CAAAACGTCTCGCATATCGCGACGCTTTTTAATTTCATCAGCTTTAATAGAAGTATCAATTTGATTTGCAAATTCTTCTATTTCTGCAGGAAAATCATGTGGAAGACCATATTGGGCGAGTATAGAATGAATTTCTGTATTATGTTCACCTGGCATTCCTAATACTTTTAAGACTGTACCAAATGGTGAATCTGCTTTTTCCGGCCAATCGTCCATGCGTACGAGAACTTTTTCTCCATCTTTTGCTTCACCTATTTTTTTTAGTGGAACAAAAATATCTGTATGCATTTTACCTTCTGAAGATGTATTAACAAAGGCAAAACTTTTCTGAATATTTATAACACCTACAAACTCTGTATTTTTACGGTGTAGTATTTCAACTATTTCGCCTTCGTGCTTTTTGCTACGTCTTTGTTTATATATGTAAACTTTTACCTCATCGCCATGAAGTGCTTTATTAAGATTATTTGATGGAACATAAATATCTTGTTCCATCCCTTCTACCATAACATATCCACCGCCCCGTGATGACATATCAAGTATACCGGTATGGTATTGCTTTACATCATTAAAAATATACTTACCTCTTTCTATTTCTTCTATCTGGTCTTTAGCCCTTAATTGTGATAATAGCTTAACGATCTCATTACGACTACTGGGATCATCTAATCCTAAAGTAGCGGCAATTTGTTTATGATTAAAGGGTTTACCAGGTTCAGATTTAAGTATTCCTAAAACTCGTTGTGATAAGCTTTCTTTTGTTGTAGATGAATTTCTTCTTTTATTTCTTGGCATTCAATGCTTTTATTTATAATGCCTAAAATTAAGGCTAATCCTTGACAACAGCTATAAATCACATAAACTTTTAGCTAATGTTGAAAAATAAGACACTTTTAGAAATGTTAAATTTATAATACCTTTTTTAAAAATCTTAAAATTTTCTTAAATTTGCCGTAACATATCACTCGTTTTACAGTCTCTCCTTATATACTTTTTAAATATGAAACTACTTTTTAATAGAGGGACAATCATTACGATTTTGTTTATTCTTATTTTTCTTTTAGGTGTAATAATTACTATTTCTTACATCAATTCTTCTTTTGGTCATTCGGCTAATTCTATCTTAGAGACTTCCAGTTTTCATTCATAAATTTAACAAAGCACATTATTCTTTTTTTTGCTTTTAAGGTTATTAACATCTTATATAAGTATCATTTTTCTTTTTTAAATTTTAAAATAAATTAATGGTTATTATAGCTTGTTAATAGCGGTATAACTTTGTTTACAAAGATTGTTCTATTTAATTTTTTACAACTTATGCACCTTTATTAACAATGCTATAAGTATATATAACACTTTAAAATCAATGCCTTAATAGTATCTATTAACAATGGTTAAGAACTTGTTGATATACCGTTTTTTGAATAACTTCATTATCAACATTATTAAAATTAAAAGTAAATTTTGCTCACAACTGTAGGGTTATTTTTTTAAAGATTTTTTTAATTCGTTAGCTATATAAATGCATTAAGCTTTTTATTGATTCAAACTAATTTTCGTTATCATTATTTTGAAACAACTTATTCACAACTAAGTTAACTAAATGTTAACTATCTTAAAATGAGATATTTTATTTTAGTTATTAAATAATCTATTCCCTTAAGGTATTTCTTATTTTTGTCTGAGTTAAAATGTGCTAATATGAAAATTGCTATAGGTAACGATCACGCAGGTGTAGATTATAAAAACGCTATTATAAAGCATCTTGAACAAAAAGGATATGTAGTAGTAAACTTTGGAACAAATAGTTCAGAAAGTGTAGATTATCCTGATTTTGTTCATCCTGTCGCATCTTCAGTTGAATCTGGCGAAACTCCTTTTGGTATAATTATATGCGGAAGTGGCAATGGTGCTAATATGACAGCTAATAAACATCAAAAGGTTCGTTCTGCTTTATGTTGGAATAAAGAGATTGTAAGTCTTGCGCGTGAGCATAATGATGCTAATATATTGAGTATTCCTGCAAGATTTACGGCGCTGGCTCAGGTTCTGGAAATGGTTGATACATTTTTAGTAACAGAGTTTGCCGGTGGCAGACACAGCACGCGTATTGGTAAAATAGCTTGTAAGTAGAATGCAAATCAGCTTTTTGTAATTAAAAATATGGCTCATAATCACCATCACAAACACAGTCATCATAATCACGCACATGCACACCAAGACTTAAAAGGTAGAAATTTACTTCTTTCTATTGGTTTAAATATTCTAATAACCGTATGCCAAGTTATAGGAGGTCTTAT
>JBALXG010000101.1:0-1816 GCA_036961055.1 Leeuwenhoekiella sp.
GGTTGTATCAATGCCATAAAAACTGAATGATTTAGAAAATAAAATTTACTCAAAAGATTTAAAAATACAAATGTCTGGTTTACTAATCATTTTTTAATCTCACATTTCAAATTATAGATACATCGGCTACCTTTGCGTTTATGCCTAAAAACCTGTTATCGCATATTGATGATCCCACAGATCTGAGAAAACTTTCGCCCGAAGAGTTGAAAATTCTTGCTGCTGAATTAAGAACGTTTATTATAAATATTGTTGCCACTAAAGAAGGTCATCTTGGTGCGAGTCTTGGCGTTGTCGAATTGACAATTGCGCTGCATTATATATTTAATACACCAGATGATAAATTAATCTGGGATGTGGGTCATCAGGCTTACGGCCATAAAATCTTAACAGGAAGAAGGGACATTTTTGAGACTAACAGGCAGCTCAACGGCATTAGCGGATTTCCTAAAATTAAGGAAAGCATTTATGACGCTTTTGGCACAGGGCACTCCAGCACATCAATTTCTGCTGCTTTAGGGATGGCGATTTCTTCAAAATTGCAGGGAAAATCAGATATTCAGCATATAGCGGTGATTGGTGACGCTTCTATTGCCAGCGGAATGGCTTTTGAAGGATTAAACCATGCGGGAGTTACAGATGCAAATCTTCTGGTAATACTTAATGATAATGCTATTGGGATTGATCCCAGCGTAGGCGCGCTAAAAAAGTATCTTACAAATGTAAAAACAGGCAACCAACGTCAGGAAAATATATTTGAAGCACTCAATTTTGAATATTTTGGACCTGTTGACGGGCATAATTTAGATAAACTTCTTGAAGTATTTGCTAAACTGAAAAAAATAAAAGGGCTGAAGTTTTTACATGTGATCACAACAAAAGGTAAAGGGCTGAAGCAGGCAGAAGACGATCAAATTAAGTATCACGCACCTGGCAAATTTGATGCAATAACGGGAGAATTAAGTGCAAAATCGGAAATCAAAGAACCTCCTAAATTTCAGGACGTTTTTGGACTAACTTTAGTTGATTTAGCAGAAAAAAACCCTAAAATTATAGGTATTACGCCCGCGATGCCTACTGGGAGTTCGCTTAAATACATGATGCAGCGATTCCCGGAAAGAGCTCTTGACGTGGGAATTGCAGAGCAACATGCGGTCACTCTAGCCGCGGGTATGGCAACTCAGGGAAGCGTTGTTTTTTGCAATGTATATTCTACATTTTTACAGCGAGCGTATGATCAGGTAATTCATGATGTCGCTTTGCAGAATCTGCCGGTCATTTTTTGTATTGACCGCGCGGGGCTTGTAGGGGAAGACGGAGCAACCCATCACGGGGTTTTTGATTTGGCTTATTTATCGTGTATTCCTAATATAATTATCTACGCTCCCAAGGATGAGGAGTCTCTCAGAAATATAATGTACACAGCACAATTAGGTCTTGATCATCCTATAGCGATACGCTATCCTCGTGGTCGAGGAAATACGTTAGACTGGCAAAAACCTTATGCCAAATTAGAAATAGGGAAAGCTCAAATGCTGAAAAATGGAAAAAAAATAGCCATTTTATGTACAGGACCTTTGACTGAAATCGCTTTGAAAGCTTCAGCTAGTTTTGAAGATGAGGTAGCGGTTTTTTACTTTGGCTTTGTAAAACCGCTGGATAAACGGGCTTTAAAGTCGATTTTTAGCCAGTTTGAGTCGATTTTTACATTGGAAGACGGGGTAAAGCATGGCGGTTTTGGAAGTCTTATAACAGAATTTGCATCCGAAGAAAACTATCCCGGCAAAATCGAAATCATAGGTCTTCCAGACTCTTT
>JBALXG010000101.1:1826-8015 GCA_036961055.1 Leeuwenhoekiella sp.
TTATAGAGCATGGTAAAACCGAAGAACTTTATAATTTATACGGCTTAACTGTCGAAAATCTTACAAAAAAAATAAAGCATTTACTTTAGAAAATTACTTTACGTCCAGGCCTTTCAGTTTCTTATAAATCCTTAGCGCCTTACTATCTGTCATTATAGAAACATCGGTACAGCTTTTCAGTAATTTGCCGTAAACGCTCATGTTTTCATCCTTGCTTTGAGAAAACAATTTACTTATAAGTTTGTCATAATGCGTGGCACTTTCATTAATGACATTGCATCTGGCATGCAGCAGTGAGTTTAGTATTTCGTAACCGGCAATTTCCTTTTCTATAACTTCCCTGCTATTGTATATTTTATCAATACTTAAGTTAATGATATCGGTTATTTGAGCCTGATATTTACTTTTATCAATTATAGAATGCTGAAAATTACCAGCCAGGATTTCTTCTTCATAAGTCATAAAAGTTTCTACAGCTTCGTTGATAAGCGTTCCTATGGTAAGCGCTCTAAGATAACTTACCCTATCGGCAGTTTCTGTAAGTAAATTATATTTAGAACTATCTATAGTGTTGCCCACAAGTTTGACCAGATATTCTAATGCGTATTCTTCGGGAATTAAACCCAGATTTATTCCATCTTCAAAATCTATTATCGTGTAGCAAATATCGTCTGCAGCTTCAACTAAATAAGCCAGAGGATGTCGCGTATAACTAATGGTGTCTGCATTTCCTGTTTTAAGGAGTCCGAGTTCCTTAGCTACTTCTTCAAAGAATAATTTTTCAGACTGAAAAAAGCCATATTTCTTATCGGCAACATGAGCTGAAGGTTTGTGCGGAAGTGATTCTTTAGGGTATTTCATAAAAGCTCCCAGCGTTGCGTAAGATAACCGTAAACCACCCTGAGAACCAGGTTTGCTTTCAGACAACAGTCTGAAACCATTGGCATTTCCTTCAAATCTGATTAAATCTTCATATTCTGCAGGAGTAAGACTTTCTTTATACTTTTTACCGGGTCCTATTTTAAAAAATTCACCAATTGCTTTTTCGCCTGAATGGCCAAAGGGAGGATTTCCTATATCGTGAGCAAGAGCTGCAGCAGCAACTATAGCTCCAAAATCATTAAACTGGTAATGATGAACTTTTTGAAGATAAGGATATTTTTTTATGATTTCTTTACCAACGAGTCTTCCCAGAGAGCGGCCTACCACAGAGACTTCAAGGCTATGCGTAAGTCTGGTATGCACAAAATCTGTTTTGGAAAGTGGAATGACCTGCGTTTTATCTTGTAAACTTCTAAAAGCCGAAGAAAATATAACGCGGTCGTAGTCAACCTCAAAACCAAGGCGTGTCTCATCTTGTTCCTTGCGTAATCGTTTAGCCGAATCACCAAAACGCTTAAGAGATAAAAGTTGCTCCCACTTCATCATAAAAAATAAATTTGCTGCAATATACATTTTTTGAATATGCTCTACCGAAGACAATTTTAAGTTGTGTTTTGACACCCTCTTAACATTGTGATAACGTAAAGGTCATTCTTGTTTAATACTGAGGTAACAAAGGCTTTACAACCGTGACGTTATTTTGCCACGACAAATTAAACTTACAATGAGACAAACCTATCTGATATTACTATTACTACTTGGAGTCTTTGCAGCACAAGCTCAAGACAAAGGAAGCGTAGTGGGTGTATTAAGTGATAAAGAGGTGAATAATGAGCCTTTACCTTTTGCCACGGTGCAATTAAAAGGTACAACAAAAGGCACAACTACAGATTTTGATGGCCTTTATCAAATGGAGAATGTAGAAACGGGAACATATACCCTGATATTTAGTTTTGTAGGATATGAGACTTTAGAGATTCCTAATGTTGTTGTTGAAGCTGGTAAAGTAACAACAGTTAATGCTGGGCTTGGTGCTACTGCTGCAGCTCTTGATGAAGTAGTCATTACAACGACAGTTTCCAGAGAATCTGAAGTTGCTCTTTTACTCGAGCAGAAAAAAGCGGTAGCGATACAGCAGTCAATAGGAGCAGATGAACTTGCCCGAAAAGGTGTAAGCGATGCGGCGGCGGCAATTGCAAAAATATCTGGTGTTTCTAAACAACAAGGCGGCGGGAATGTATATGTAAGAGGGTTGGGCGATCGTTATCTCAATACAACCTACAATGGCCTTTCATTACCTTCTAATGATATTGAGAAGAAGAACATGGATCTCGATCTTTTTCCTTCAGATATTATTCAAAATGTGTCTGTAAGTAAAGCATACTCTTCAAAGTTTTATGGAGATTTTGCAGCAAGTAATATTGATGTGATTGCTAAAGATTACAAAGGGAGAGGCTTTCTAGATATCAACCTTGGCAGCGGGATTAATACTCGTGCGTATAACAAAAACTTTGTAAGAAGCGAAGGCACAGGCTACTTTGGGTTTTATAATAGATATGATAATAATCCTTTTGCGGTAATTCTTTCACATCCTGTTGATCCGGTAGATGGAGGAGAACCTATAAATATAAATGGTTCTATCTCTGGGGGAACTTCTTTTGATTTTGGTAATGATACACGCCTTAGTGTATTTGCCACAGCATCTTTCGCAAATGGCTATGAGTATAGAAAAGGTTCCGCTGCAGATTATACAACAGTTTACAAGCAACGCTTTGATGATGTAGAGGAGTACGAGTATAATACTACCACTACCGCAATGGCTAACATTATTTATCGCATTAACAGTAAACATAGAATAAGCTTCAATTCATTATTTCTAAATAGCTCTTCAGATGAAGTAGGAGATTACGGAGGAGATGGGACAGGTATTAATAGAGATGCTCAATTAAATTCTAATAAGGGGTTTTTTGTGCGAAATATTCAGTTTAATGAAGATTTAATTTATGTAAATCAGCTGTCTGGTGTTCATCAAATTGATGATAAGTTTGAGGTTTCCTGGGGTGTAGGTTATAATAAGGTTTTCTCTCATCAACCTGATCGTAAAAGATTTTCATTAGAAAATTATGACTTTGCCTTAGATGATGACCCAACTACAAATCCATCTTTCTATAACAACACAAACTTTGATAATCAACGTTATTTTCAGGATATTGAGGATGAAGAACTCAATAGCAGAATAAATCTTGAATATACTGCCAGCGAAAATATAAAACTAAACTTTGGTTATAATGGTCGTACTAAAGAGCGTTATTTTGAAAACATACGATATGGTTATGATCTAAAAGAGCCAAGAACAATTGTAACAGACATAAATAATCTTGACGCAACTTTTAATGTTCCAAATCTTGGAAAAGTTTATGACACCTATGTTTTTAATCCTATAGCGCCAGATCTTGGCATAGGTAACAGAAATTATCCAGGTCTTGCTGAAAATACTTATACCGGTAACCTTGATATTCAAGCGGGTTATGTAGATGCAGAAATTACAACAGGAAAATGGCTTTTTGTTCCTGGAATTCGCGTTGAGTCTTTTAAGCAGTCTATAAAATATAATGTAATTAACCTGCCGGATACAGATGATGGTTTTGCAGGGAGTTATGATAATTTTTATTTGCCCAGCTTAAACGTGAGATATGCTTTAAACGATGATTCTAATTTAAGATTCTCTTTTTCAAAGACGGTTTCCTTTCCAGAATTTAAAGAAGTTGCCCCGTTTGTATACGAAGACGTTACACAAAGAATTGGTGGAAATCCTGATTTATTAAGTAATCCTGCTGTTTCTGATATTTATAATCTGGATTTAAAATATGAGTGGTTCTTCGGTAAAGGAGAATTAATATCAGTTGCGGGTTTTGCTAAAGAAATTAAAGATCCTATCAATAAAGTAATTGCAAATGATGCGACAGGTACACAACGCTATTTTAGAACTGGTGATAAAGCCAATGTTTACGGAGTAGAATTTGAAATGAGAAAAGACTTGCTCAGAGATGCAAATGATGTTTCAAACCTTTCTTTAGGATTAAACGCTACATATATGTACACAGAGCAAAAGTTAAAAAGTTCAAGCGGTGGTTTGTATACTTCCACACTTGACCGCACAGATGAATTACAGGGAGCGTCACCTTTTCTTATAAACGGAGATGTAAGCTATACACCAACAACTTTTGGGTCATACAAACCTGTAGCAAACTTGATTTACTCCTATTTTGATGATCGTATTGAAGCTTTAGGATCTGGACAATTAGGAAATATCGTTGAAAAAGGAGTAAGCAATCTGGATTTTGTGTTGAGAAATGAATTAGGTAGCAATTGGGAACTCAATCTAAGCGCAAAAAACCTGCTCGATCCTGATATTAAATTCATTCGTGCAGAAGCTACTGGAGATATTACAACTTCAACTTACAAAAGAGGAATTGACTTAGGCCTTGCCGTAAAATATAAATTTTAATAACTGAACAAAAATTAATTAAATACACTTAAATCAATGAAGACAAATTATTTATTTACAGGTTTGACGCTGGCGGCAATGTTTTTTGCCTCTTGTGAAGCTGATGATACTGCCGAAATTGTCATTAATAATACAGATAATAGTTCTACGATCAATAACCCAACTACTGGTGGTGGGTCAACTACTGGTGAAGCTATAGATCTTAAAGGAACTAAGACTTCAGATTTAGAACTTGATCCTATCAATACTTATACCTTAACCGGTGGTCTTATAATGGCGCCAGGAACAAAATTAACCATTCCTGAAGGTATGACGATCAAAGCGAGTAGTGGTGCAAGTGTATTTATCGCTATTTCTCAGGGAGCAACTATTGATGCTCAGGGTTCTGCTAATAATCCTATCATTCTTACTTCTGCTGCTGCTGCTCCTGCTGCCGGTGACTGGGGAGGTCTTATTTTATTAGGTAAAGCTCCTATAAATTCTGTGACAGGAAGTGCAACTTCTACTTCAGAAATAGGTGGTCTTCCTTATGGTGGTACAGATGCAACTGATTATTCTGGTGTGATTAAATATTTACGAATAGAATATTCTGGTGGTGCTGCAGACAGCTCTTCAGAAAACAATGGTTTTTCTTTCTACGGTGTGGGTAATGGTACTGTTGTAGATCACATCCAGGCTTTTGAAGGTAAAGATGATGGTATGGAATTCTTTGGTGGTACAGTAAACGTAAGTTATATTTATGTTACTGGTGCTCAGGATGATTCTGTTGACTGGACAGAAGGATTCTCTGGTAAATTAGATAATATAAATATTGTACAGGGTGCGGTGCATGATAAAGGTATAGAAGCTGATGGTTTTAATACTGATATAGGTAACAACTCAAATCCTATTTACTTTGCTAAACCTACCGTATCTAATGTGCATATTAAAGGTGTAGCTGTAAGTGAAGGAGAAGCTGTACGTTTAAGAGCAGGAACTCAAGGGATTTTTAGTAATATGATTATTGAAGATTATGCACTTGCTTTTCACATTGTAGGTGATGCTACTAATAGCCCAACAGGACAAGGAGTTCTTGACGGTGATCTTGAAGTTACAGATGTGAATTTTATGAATGTTACAACTAAGCTTGAGAACGAAACAACTGAAACCTTTACTGA
Source organism: Leeuwenhoekiella sp. (assembly GCA_036961055.1). Classification (GTDB taxonomy): domain Bacteria; phylum Bacteroidota; class Bacteroidia; order Flavobacteriales; family Flavobacteriaceae; genus Leeuwenhoekiella. The sequence goes on from JBALXG010000101.1 coordinate 7,374, forward strand.
AGCAGATTTCATTTCTGGAGATGGTAATGCAACTGACAATGATTTTGCAACTTGGGGTGCGGGTTGGACTCGTAACAACTAATATTTATTTTTGAATAGTCCTTTGTATAAAAACCCGGCAATTGCCGGGTTTTATTTGTTCTAAATCTAACCGAAAAATCGTCCTAAAAAGGCGATTTTTCCGCTTTAAAGAGTGATTTTTAAGTGAAGTTCCTTCAACTGCGCATCATCAATTTTAGCAGGAGCGTCTATCATAACATCTCTACCTGCGTTATTTTTAGGGAAAGCTATAAAATCACGTATTGTTTCCTGACCGCCTAAAATAGCTACAAGTCGGTCGAGGCCAAAAGCTAGCCCGCCATGTGGTGGCGCACCATATTGAAAGGCATTCATAAGGAAACCAAATTGAGATCTGGCTTCTTCTGGTGTAAAACCTAAATGATCAAACATTTTTGCCTGTCTCGCGCTGTCATGAATACGTATAGAACCGCCACCTATCTCATTTCCGTTTAAAACAAGATCATAAGCATTTGCTTTTACAGCGCCCGGATCTGTATTTAGCAATTCCATTTGTCCCGGTTTTGGTGAAGTAAACGGGTGATGCATGGCGTGATATCTGTTTGTCTCTTCATCCCATTCTAA
>JBALXG010000102.1:0-7995 GCA_036961055.1 Leeuwenhoekiella sp.
TATTTACTTGAGCATCCCGAGCAAATAACTGCGGACCAGACCAGCAAACTGACCGAAATTCTGGCAAAATACCCCTATTTTCAGCCTGCGAGAGCACTTTATTTAAAAGGATTAAAAAATGAGGGGAGTTTTATTTATAATAAAGAATTAAAACGAACTGCCGCTCACACTACAGATCGCAGTATTTTATTTGAATTTATTACCTCAGATATTTTTAATCAGAATGAAATAAGTGCCAAAATAAAACAACAGGACGAAAGCTTATATAATATCCCGGTATATGATGCAAACGATGTCTCTCAACAAATCGAAATAGAAGAATTAGGCAAGGCAAATCAGGTTCTTGATCCCGATTTTTTCGTCCCAAAGACCGATTTTAGACCTAAAAATGAAGATATTTCTGAAAATAATCAACCCGACGATATTCTTGAAGTGGGTAAGCCGCTTGATTTTAAACAGGCCGAAACTCACTCTTTTACAGAATGGCTGCAAATCACAACCTACAAACCTATAGAGCGTTTTGGGAATGAAAATAAGGAAGAGATAATTCATGACCCGGAAAGAAAGAGAAAAATCAAACTTATAGACAGGTTTATCGCCGCTAATCCTAAAATAAAAGTAAAACCTGCTGAAGAAACCGTAAAAAAAACGCTTCCGGAAACGCTAAGCTCACCAGATGAAACTCTTATGACAGAGACTCTGGCAAGGGTTTATGTAGAACAAAAAAACTATGCTAAAGCAAAGCAGGCATATAAAATTTTAAGTTTGAAATATCCGGAAAAAAGTGGTTTCTTTGCAGACCGAATTCGGGCGATAGAAAAATTGCAAGACAATAAAAGTACATAATTATGTTTTTAGTATTCTTAGGACTTATAATAATAGTAGCATTTTTACTAGTTGTAGTAATCATGGTTCAAAATCCTAAAGGTGGAGGTTTATCCTCTTCTTTTGGTGGCGGTGGCACACAGCAAGTAGGTGGTGTAAAAAAGACAACAGACTATTTAGATAAAAGCACATGGGCACTTGCAACAGCACTTTTAGTATTGATACTTATATCAAATGTTACGATTTTTGGCGGTGCTGCATCAACAGAATCAAAGGTGATTAATGGCGAGGATGTTGAAAACATAACTCCTATTCAACAAGCACCAGCGGCAGTCACCCCGACACCCACAACAGACAGTACAGATAATTAATGACAGTTTTGTTACATAAAATTACTAAGACCGCAAATTTGCGGTCTTTTTTTTGCCTTTTTGTCAGCCATTTGCAGGTGGCACAATTTCTGTCTAATTAGACCTTAGATTACATAAAATTGTTAAACATAAAAAATCATATTACAATGGGAGTAAACATTAAACCTCTTTCAGATCGTGTTTTGGTAGAGCCTATGGCCGCTGAGACAAAAACAGCTTCAGGTATCTATATTCCTGATACTGCTAAAGAAAAACCTCAAAAAGGTAAAGTAGTTGCTGTAGGAAGTGGCAAAAAAGATTATGAGATGACCGTAAAAATCGGCGATACTGTATTATATGGTAAATATTCAGGAACAGAGTTAAAACTTGACGGTTCTGATTACCTTATGATGCGTGAAGACGATATTTTAGGCATAATCTAGATTATAAATCGCCTTTACTTCTAGATAATTATCCAATCAATTTAATAAAAACAAAATTTCTTTCGCTTTTGCGAAAAGAATTAAAATTTTAAAAAATGGCAAAAAACATAAAATTTGACATTGAAGCTCGTGACGGTATAAAGCGCGGCGTCGATGCTCTTGCAAATGCAGTAAAAGTAACATTGGGTCCTAAAGGTCGTAATGTAATTATCAGCAAATCTTTTGGTTCACCTCAGGTAACTAAAGATGGTGTAACAGTAGCAAAAGAAATTGAACTTGCAGATCCTCTGGAAAACATGGGAGCGCAAATGGTAAAAGAAGTTGCTTCTAAAACTAACGATCTTGCTGGTGATGGTACTACAACAGCAACCGTTCTTGCACAGGCTATTGTACAAGAAGGTCTTAAAAACGTAGCTGCAGGAGCTAACCCAATGGATCTTAAACGCGGTATAGATAAAGCTGTCGCTGCAATTACTAAAGATCTTGAAGAGCAAACTACAGAAGTAGGAAATTCTTCAGAAAAAATAAAGCAAGTTGCTTCTATTTCTGCTAACAATGATGATGTAATAGGTGAACTTATTGCTGAAGCTTTTGGTAAAGTAGGTAAAGAAGGTGTTATCACCGTAGAAGAAGCAAAAGGAACTGAGACTTACGTTGATGTAGTTGAAGGTATGCAGTTTGACCGTGGTTATCTTTCACCATATTTTGTGACAGACAGCGAGAAAATGCAGACTGAACTTGAGAATCCATATATTTTGTTATATGACAAGAAAATCTCTTCTATGAAAGATTTATTACCTGTACTTGAGCCTGTTGCTCAATCTGGTAAGCCTCTTTTAATTATTGCTGAAGATGTAGATGGTGAAGCTCTTGCAACTCTTGTTGTAAATAAATTACGAGGTTCTCTTAAAATTGCAGCTGTAAAAGCTCCAGGTTTTGGTGACCGTCGTAAAGCTATGCTTGAAGATATCGCAATCTTAACCGGCGGTACAGTAATAAGTGAAGAACGCGGATTTACATTAGAGAATTCTACTATCGATATGTTAGGTACAGCAGAAACTGTAACTATTGATAAAGATACTACGACTCTAGTAAACGGTTCTGGCGATAAGGAAGGTATTAAATCTCGCATAGGTCAAATAAAAGCTCAGATAGAAAGCACTACAAGTGACTATGATCGTGAGAAACTTCAGGAACGTCTTGCTAAATTAGCAGGTGGTGTTGCCGTACTTTATGTAGGTGCAGCTTCTGAAGTTGAAATGAAAGAGAAAAAAGACCGTGTAGATGATGCACTTCACGCAACTCGCGCAGCTGTTGAAGAAGGTATTGTTGCAGGTGGTGGTGTTGCATTAGTTCGCGCTAAAAAAGCACTAGAAAACATCGCAACAGATAATGCAGATGAGAAAACAGGTGTACAAATAGTATTTAAAGCTATTGAATCTCCTTTACGTACAATCGTTGCAAACGCTGGTGGTGAAGGATCTGTAGTTATCGCAAAAGTAATAGACGGTGATAAAAACTATGGTTATGATGCAAAAACCGAAACATATGTAGATATGCTTGAGGCTGGTATCATTGACCCTAAAAAAGTTACTCGTATTGCTCTTGAAAACGCAGCTTCAGTTGCTGGTATGATCTTAACTACTGAATGCTCATTGACAGATATCCCTGAAGAAAATGCAGGTGGTGGTCACAGTCATGGCGGAATGGGCGGCGGTATGCCAGGAATGATGTAAAAGTCACGTTTCGCGCAAGCGAAAGCCTATATAAATGAAAACCGCTTCAATCAAAATTGAAGCGGTTTTTTTATTTTACTTAATTCAGTACAACTGATTATTTAATTTCGGCATCAACTGTACCACAAGTAAGCATTTTGTTACCAAAATATGGATTACGTACTGTCTTTTCATTAGAAATCCAGTAAGCCCCTTTACCGTTAAAAGCCATAGGACAGTATTGATAATACAATTCCCCTTCTGCCAGATTACCTTCAACCAGTGATTTAACTTCTTCGGTTATAAAAGGCAAAAACTCCCGTTGCTTTTCTATTTCACTTTCTTCTAATAAACCTGAAACCGCTTTAGTTAACTCAGTATTTGCATCAATACCAGCCAGCGACTCATCCAGTTTCTCTGCACTGGCGTGAGCCGCATCTGCATCTGTATTTACAAAAGCTGTTTTCAAAGCATTGTAATTATTATAAACTTGCGCTATTGTAGAATCTTTAAAAGTAGCCTGCAAATCTGCTGATTCATGGATTTCATTTTCAGCGTTATCCATCTCTCCTGCCGTTTCAGAATTCATATCAATAGTAACTGTTTCTGGTTGCGATCTCTTTTCGCCGCAGGCAATTATTGTAAGCGTTAGCGCTAATACTATAAGTTTTTTCATTTTTTATTATTTTAATAAGTAATGTCAAATATACAAATGTCCTATTTCTCCTGTAGTTTATGATAATAAAATGCCGGTAGTAAAATCAAAATAAATAAAGGATGAATTAAAAATCTGCGCACATAAAAAAGCACCATATAATTCTCTGGTTTATGAAATAAAACCAGAGCGTAAAAAGCTATTATTAGCACTAAAAAGGCAGATAAATAGAGAAAACCGGCGAATTTTAAAAGTGCTTTATCTCTAAATGCTACATATAAAATAAGCAGAGAAATAGCAGTATTGAGTAAATATCTAAAAGATGTTGAAATAAGGAGATAACCCATATTCATTTTAGGCAACGCAGTTTCCTGTATAAACGCCAACTGAAAAAATGAGATCAGCGGATCGTAGAATAGATAATCCTGAAACATTCGCACCAGCACGAGTACACCGAAAAGTAGGGCGATAAGACCGATTTTTAACAGATTACGCATGATTTTTTTTATTTAATCGTACAACCCAGAGCACCCACAACAAGAATATATAGCCATAAATCACAGCAGGAAAAACAATACTGTGCAGAAATTCGGCATATTGGGGATATTTATAAAGTGCGATTGCAATGATTGCGATGCGTATTATATTAATGACATAAATAGAAATTGAGCCCAGAAAGATAAAGAGAAGTGTTCTTTTGTAACCTTTAAAAAAAGATAGGACAAAGGCAGCAAAAAGAATTATTATGCTAGCACTATTACATCCCTCTACCACTCTCACCACAAAGTAATTCTCAACAAACAGCTTCATTGAAGCTTCAGTCTCATGTGGTTCAATAACCGCATTAAATCCCATTTTTTCAACAAGCCAGCGGCATTGCAAAGCAACTTCGTGAGTAATATAATCTGGATAAAATTGCGTTGAAGAACCTACTTTTAAATAAGTCATATATACCAGTGACAGCAAAAGATAGGTTCCTAAAAAAGTAAGGATAAACCGAAGTACCGACTTATATTTGCGTAAGTAATTTATCATCTGGGGCTAGATCAATTTTGCCCCTAAAATACAAGAAAAATGAATTTTGAAGCCTTAAAGCCTGAAGTATCGGCAATATTAAATAGTGAAACGCTTTCTGTTGAGCACAGATTAGAGCAAATTTGCAGCCTTCTTAAAGAAAACATCGAGCATTATAACTGGGTAGGATTTTACTTTAAAAATGGTGATAAAGAAGAATTAAAACTTGAGGCATACGCTGGAGAACCTACAGATCACACGATAATCCCATTCGGCAAAGGAATATGTGGGCAGGTCGCCGTTTCTAACCAAAACTTTGTCGTTCCTGATGTTGCTGCACAAGATAATTATATCGCCTGCAGCATTACTGTAAAATCAGAAATTGTGATTCCGTTATTTGTAAATGGCGAAAATATAGGTCAGATTGATATTGATTCTCATACGCCAGATCCTTTTACTGAAGCAGACGAGCGTTTTCTGGAATGGATTAATGCTGAAGTAGCTCAAGTACTAGAGGCTTAAATCAATTATCTAAAATCTCTCCTTTTGGGGAGAGATGCCTCAAAAGGCAGAGAAGGCTTTACATTCCGCTGCGTATAGCTTCCACAGGATCTAATCTTGAAGCCATGTAAGCTGGTACAATACCTGCGATGAGGCCAATAACAATTGAAGAGAACATTCCCCAGAAAATATTTGCCGCAGAAAGAATGAACTCAAAGTCTCCGGTAAATTGTGAAGCGATAAGCGTAATCAACCAGACCAGAAATAAACCAATCAAGCCGCCAAATGTTGCCAGAATAACAGCTTCAAACAAAAACTGAAGTAAAATAAATTTGTTTTTTGCTCCTAATGCCTTTTGAATTCCTATTAGGTTTGTACGTTCTTTCACACTCACAAACATAATATTTGCGATACCAAAACCACCTACAAGCAGCGAGAAAAGACCTATAAAACCACCTATGGTAGACATGGTCCCGGTAATATTATCTATGAGATCTGCAAATCCTTGCAATTTATTAATAAAAAAATTGTCAATATCACCAGGCTTTAAACCGCGTATTTGTCTCAACCGCTGCCCCAGCACTGCATTAAATTCTGCGAGATCAATGCCTGATTGTGGTTTTATGACAATTCCCGGGAAGGCGGCTTTGTTGTTGCTTCCATAAATACGGCGTACAATATTTACCGGCACTATCGCCGCGGTATCTTTAGATTCACCAAAAATGCTTGACCCTTCTTTTTTAAGAACGCCTATCACCGTAAAACGCTGCCCATAAAGACGCACCTGCCTCCCTAAAGGATCGTTAGAACCAAATAACCCCTTTGCGATTTCATCACCTAAAATAATTACCGGCGCACCGCTGTTTGATTCAGCCTCATTAAAAAATCTTCCTGCAACTAATTGTAGTGCTTCAACCTGATAATATCCTTCAGTTACCGGCGCGATACTCACACCTGTCACCAGCTTATCTTCATATTTAATAGTTTCCTGACCTACATTCAGGTTAAATGATGCAGCTTCTACACCAGGCACGCTACGTTTTATATATTGATATTCTTCATAAGTCACATCAGGAAACTGCTCCCTTTTCCATTGTGGTATATCACTGGGACCAAAAGAAAATCGCATTACAAAAACAGTACTATTATCAAGAGATGACAGGCTGCCTTTAATTTCCTGCTTTAAAGAGTCAACCGCTGCAAGAACACCTATGATAGAAAAAATCCCTATCGTCACGCCCAGCAAAGATAAAAATGTACGTAACTTATTGTTACGCAAAGCGTTAATAGCAAAAGCCAGACTTTCTTTAAGGACTCTTAAATATATAAGCATGTTTATATTTTTACCGTAGTGACCATAAGACGCACTACTTAGTATAACGTTACAATTTTTTAAATAGAAAATACAGAATTACGCTCATATTTTTAGGGTGAATTCATACTTTTGCAGCTTATTCAAAATCTTCTGCATGAGCACCGCAATTAAGGCTAAAACTGCATTAATATCTGTTTTTAGTAAAGAGGGGTTAGAACCTCTAATAAAGAAATTTCATGAGTTGGGTATTACCTTATATTCAACCGGGGGAACAGAGAAATTTATAAAAGACCTTAATATTCCTGTTATACCTGTAGAGGAGGTTACATCATACCCTTCAATTTTAGGCGGAAGAGTAAAAACGCTGCATCCTAAAATTTTTGGTGGTATTCTTAACCGTCAGGACCATGATGGTGACATTGCAGAAATGGTCGAATATGAGATACCTCAACTTGATATTGTGATTGTAGATCTTTATCCTTTTGAGAAAACAGTTGCTTCTGGCGCTTCTGAGCAGGATATTGTAGAAAAAATTGATATAGGCGGAATTTCATTGATTCGCGCCGCCGCGAAAAATTTTAAAGACACGCTCTGTGTTTCTTCGGTTGAAGATTATGAAGAAGTGCTTGAACTTATATCTCTTAATGAAGGTGAAACATCTTTAGCAGACAGACAACGCTTTGCCGCTAAGGCTTTTAATATTTCGTCTCATTATGACACCGCTATTTTCAATTATTTTAACGAAGAAGAAGTTGTTTATAAATCGAGCATAATGCAGGGAAAATCGCTTAGATATGGCGAAAATCCGCATCAAAAGGGTACTTTTTTCGGTGATTTTGACGCTATTTTTGACAAATTGCACGGTAAAGAATTATCATATAACAACCTGCTCGATGTTGATGCAGCGGTAAATCTCATGGCTGAATTTAGCTTTGAAAAACCCACTTTTGCTATCTTGAAGCACAATAATGCATGCGGTCTTGCACAACGTGATACTTTGCATCAGGCTTATGTAGATGCTTTGGCGGGCGATCCTGTTTCAGCCTTCGGCGGAATTTTAATTTCAAATCAGGAAATAGATAAAGCAACGGCAGAAGAAATTCATAAATTATTTTGTGAAGTAGTTATTGCGCCTTCTTATTCCGCGGAAGCTTTAGAAATTTTAAAAGGCAAAAAG
>JBALXG010000103.1:0-7982 GCA_036961055.1 Leeuwenhoekiella sp.
TAATTATTTCAAATCATACTACTTATACAATCGGAAAGATATCTTTCTCAACATTATGGGTTTGTTAAATTAATCCTCAAAATAAACTGTACCTGCATAAATAATAGATATTAAACACAAAAAAACCCGCCAAATGGCGGGTTTTGCTTACAAAGCATGTAATTATATTAAAGCTCAAAAGAAATACTAGTTCCTGCTCCATAATCGCCATCTATAAAGGCTTTCACGTTTCCTGCTTGACTTATTATAATTGAACCTACTGAAGGATATGTAAGACCATCTCCATATACATCAGTCACATTAAATGTATATTCTCCAGGAGCCAAACACGTTGAGGAAGAAGCAGCAGGTAAACCCTGAGCATAATTTCCGCCTGTGATTACAGTTTCTCCTGCATCATTTAAAAGTTCCCATGAAGTTTCATCAGCATAACCATCAAATGTAAAATCAATAACTAAAGGGGAATCACAGTCCTGAAATATATTTAAAGTAATCATTTCACCAACATACAGATCATCTTTAGGTGCTAAACTTAGAACAAGTTTCTTGCCTCCTATGCCTATATTAAGATCCTTAATATTTAAGGAAAGAATACCCTCATTTGAATTTGCTGGTATAGTGACACTTGCTGGCAACTCATAAGATCCTGGATCTGCTGTAGACATATCTGCCTCAACATTTATATCAAATATTCTTTCTGAACCAGTAACCATGGTTGAGTAAATTTTGATGTCTCTTGTATTTGAACTACCTAAATCAACACCAAAATCATAATCAGTTGACTCAAATGATACATAATTAGCTCTTTCTAAATCCCCTTCTTCACAACTTACCAGAAAACTTAGGCAGCATAAAAGATTAACTAATATTATAATTTTCTTCATTATTTTAAATTTTAACTAATGTTTACAACGTTAAATCTATCGATTAGCATTTATAGAACCATCTATATTATCATTAGCATCAATCTCAGATTGAGGAATCTTTAAAAAGAATCTCTTGTCATTTGGTTCTAAGGTCAACACGATACGATGATTAGGAGTTCTTACTATAGATCTTTCCAGCCTTTTAGCATCAAACCATTCTACACCATCTTCCCCATAAAGCTCCTTTCTTCTTTCGACTAAAATTTCCTCTTCAAGAGCAGATCCAGTATTGTTGGCCGCTACTGCATTTGGGTCTCTATTTTGCTGAAGAGTATAAAGCAATGTTCTTGCTCCTGCCTCATCGCCTTGTCTAAATTTAGCCTCAGCTTCAACTAAAACCATTTCTGGTTTTCTCATAACTACAATATCACTATCAAAAGCAAAAACAAATTTTGTACTGGTTACTTTTCTATAATCAGTCAAAGTATTGCTAACTATAAAAGTATTTCTAACATCTGTATCAGAAAACAAATTGGAGAAATTCTCATTTATATAGATATTATTATAAGCCGGATTGATAGGATCTACAAAGGCAGATGGTGCCGCGTAGTAGTAATTTGATTGATCAGCTGTTTGAGGAAGACCCCACAACCACTCTGGATTACTAATATCATCAAAACCCTTGTTATAATCTGCAGGACTAAAGGCTCCCGCTAAATCTCCATCATAAGCTAAATGTGCTGCTTGCTCTGCACCTGCCCAGTTACCCATAACCAGATAAACATTTGCTAGTATACCACTGGCAACTTCTTTATTAATATATGATTTACCCAATCTATCTGAAGTAAGTCCTTGAACAGCTTCAGTTAAATCTGAAACTATAAAGGAATACATTTCATCTAAAGTACTCATAGGGTTTCCAGTCAGTGAAAGTTCCTTATAAATAGGCGGTGCCGGCAATGATTTATCATAAGAATACGTATACTGATACTCCATTGCTAATTGAAAATAATAGAAAGCTCTCAATGCTTTACCTTGAGCTGATAATTGAGTCTTATCCGTATCTGATAAGGTTGATACTTCTATACCATTTATCAAAGTGTTAGCTTGATTGATCATATAATATGGAAACTCCCAGTTGAAAACTGTTCTTCTGTAAGTTGGCTCCCTATTGTCATTAGCATAATCAAAACTCCACCAAGACGTAGCATGAATCAAGTCATTACCTTTAATTGTTCTGGCAAAATATATAGAATATATCCCTCCAGCATCTGTAGCTGTAAATTGTTGTCTAGCTCTTCTATTAATACCTGATATGAAAGCCTCAACTCCTTCTCTCGAACCAAAAACAACATCTTCTGCAACAGACTCGGTAGGAGCTGGTTCATCCAAAAAATCATCAGCACATCCCGTTAGGGTAATAAAGGCTACTAAAAGCAACACTTTATAATTTAATAATTTTTTCATTTTCCTAATTTTTTTTAAAAGTTAACATTTAATCCCACACTGATTGTTTTCAATATAGAAGATCGACTATTCGTTGTACCTGCAAGATTCTGTTCAGGATCAAGACCATCATGACTTTGCCAAGTAAAAAGATTATCTCCTCTTAAATAAAATCGTATGGTATTAAGAGATATTGATTCAGCAACATTTTGAGGAAGTGTATAACCTAAAGTAATTGCTTTCATTCTTACAAAATCATTATCATATAAAAATCTTGTAGAGGTAGAATTAAAGTCATTTTGTGAATTTAAAAATAAAGGAACATCAGTAATGTCACCCGGCTGTTGCCATCTGGCAGCTAAATCAGGCGAACCTTGATATCCTGGACTTGAAAAACCTTCCATTAAATTTGCATAAGAACTATCATACAGTTTTCCTCCAAAAGAAAAATTAAACAACATATTAAAATCAAAATTACCCACACTTAGATCTGTATTAAACCCACCTGTAACATCAGGAAGTGCAGAATCTTGATAGTATCTTGTAGCTGCAGAATAATCCTTAGTAAGTGCTCTCTCTCCAGATGCATTACCTTCAGCATCCAGAACATCCATATACCACATACCGTAACCATCTGAAGGATCAACTCCTGCCCATTCTTGAATAAAGAAATCATAAATAGATTTTCCTACCTTATACTTTTTGTTTCCAGTAATAAACTCATCTTGCGTAAGTTCGGTAATTTCATTCTTTGTAAAAGCAAAATTAAGCCCGGCAGACCAAGTCACATTAGAATTCCTTATAATGCTTCCGTTTAAAGAAACTTCAATACCAGAATTCTTTAAAGCACCCGTATTTGTTGTTATACTTGAATTACCTGTAGAAATAGGTAATGGTCTGTCATAAATTAGGTCAATTGACTCTTTTGTAAAGTACCCTACAGTACCTTCAATTCTATTTTTAAACAGAGCAAAATCAACTCCCAAATCTAAAAGAGCTGTCGTCTCCCAAGTAAGGTTAGGATCAGTCACCCCACCCAATACAACACCGGTGTTATCTAACTCAGGATACCCGGTTTCAAATAATTGTAAATAAGGAAAATATACTGCATTCTGATCTGAGTCTAAAACCTTGTTATTTCCTAACTCCCCATAAGAACCCCTTAATTTCAATAGGCTAAGAAAATCGCTATTAGCAAGGAAATTTTCATCAGAAACAATCCAGGAACCACCCACAGAGTAAAAATTACCCCATCTAGAATCATTAGCAAATCTGGTTGAACCGTCACGTCTAAATGATCCTTCTACGAAATATTTATTTTTGTAACTGTAGGCAAGACGACCTAAGTAAGAAGTGATACGTTCTTCATTTATAAACCCTCTAACCCCCTCTGGAGTTGTAGCCCCATTCAGGACTGTTACATTTGGTAAAAATCCAGTTCCCTGCGCACCTAATGCATCAACTTTTACCTGATAAGTTTCAAATATAGCATTGGCATTTATAGTATGATCACCAAAGGTTTTAGAATAATTTAAGTTATTATTTATATTCAATGTAGTTGTAATATCCCTATCCTGATCAACTCTTCCGCCCACACTTGAAGCTGCTCCTACAGCATAATTATCATAACTAAAACTATCTAATAGGTAATTTTCATAAGAGATATTTGTCTTGAACGACAAATCACTTGTTAGTTTTACCTCGGCATAGCCATTAGCAGTTATATTTGTTCGTCTTGTTCTGTCTTGATTGTTATATAAAGCTCCCGCTGCATTTTCATTCCCAAATAAAGGTCTAACACCATTAACATCTTGACTTGGAGTCTGACCATAATCATAAATAGAATTTCCAAACTCATCTGTAACTAGCGCACCAGTTTCATTTCTTCTATAAAGTGGATAAACTGAAGATAAGCTATAGATCCATTGTATGCTACTTCCATAAGTACTACCAGATTGAATAGGCACGTTTTGAGTAGAACTAGAAAGAGATGAATTTAATCCTACTGTCAACCAGTTTGTTACTTTACTTTCTAAATTTAATCGTGTAGTTATACGTTTAAAGTCAGAGGTTTTAACAGATCCTTCTTGATCTAGATAATTAGCTGATAGAAAATATCTTGAGCTTTCACCACCTCCGCTTATTCCTAAGGTATACTCGTTTCTAATTGACACCTGCTTTAGTATCGCTTTTTTCCAATCTGTTTCCCACAATAAATTAGCTCCCGGGACTATATTTCCATTTTCATCAACAGGCTGAGCAACATCATAAGGGTTATAACCTAAAGAGGCAATTAAACCATTAGATGCATTTTGGCCGGCTAGTGCAGCTGATTGACCTGATATATATTGATTAGTATTTCTCTGAGCTTCCCAGCTATAACGAGCAAAATCATTAGTACCTAAAACATCCTGAAGATCTACTGCCGGAGTAGACAAACCTGTTACTGCAGAAAGAGAAATCTGCGGTGCCGAATTATAAGCACCTCTTTTTGTTGTAATCAATATAACCCCATTCGCAGCTCTAGATCCATAAAGAGCTGTAGAAGAAGCATCTTTTAAAACATTCATCGATTCAATCTGATCTCCACTAATAGAGTTAATATTACCATTAAATGGCACACCGTCTAATATAATAAGAGGATCTGCACTGGCATTAATAGAAGCTATACCTCTAATTCTAATTGTTGGATTATCTCCAGGTTGTCCACCAGATGTAATAACATTAACACCTGAAACGGTTCCCTGAATTGCATTTGTAACAGAGGTTAACTGCTGCTTTTCCAAAACTTCAGAATCAAGCGAGGTTACAGACCCAACTATTGATTTTTTAGTTTGTGTACCATAGGCAACTACGACAACCTCATCAAGATTTTCAGACCCAGCTTCTAATTGTAGATCTATCACACTAGAAGAACCCACAGTTTTAGTTTGTGAATTAAAACCTACATATGTAAAAACCAGTTTTTGACCTGTTGAAGCAATTATTTGATAATCACCATCAAAATTGGTTTGAGTTCCTGTACGTGTTCCTTCAATTAATATATTTACTCCCGGAAGAGGCATACCACTATCATCGGTAACAGTACCTGTAATTGTTTTTTGTTGAGCCATAGTAAACTGCGTAATAAAAAGCAGTCCCATGGCTAAACACCAAGTAATTTTTGATTTCATGTATTTTAATTTATTTGAATTAGCCGCGGCAAACATCTTAAACTTTTCCTACATACGCAAAAAAAACAGTAAGGGTTCTAAACTTTAACATAGTTTATCCTTAAAATATACAAGCGTTTTAAGGGATTTATTAATAAACTGTCACTAATTCTACCATATTGTTCAATTTCTAATAATTAACTTTTAAGTGTGATTAAACTAAATATCGCCCCGCTTATCATTAAAAGAATACTCTATAAATCAACGGTATATACCCCTCATTTTAGAAAATATAATAAATTACTTTTCTACTCAAGAATTAAGATAGGGCAGATTTCATATATAAAGCTTTAGATTAATAGCTTTGTGTTTTGTGTGAATATGGCATTGTTTTTAAAATCTCAGAATATACTTGTAGAATGTGGTACCGATGAAGCTGGAAGAGGTTGCCTTGCCGGACCGGTAACCGCTGCTGCGGTTATTTTGCCAGATGACTTTGATAATATTCTTATAAATGATTCAAAATTACTTTCTCATAAATCACGTGAGTTACTGCGACCTATTATAGAGTCTGGTGCTATTGCTTATGGTATTGCTCATATTTTTCCTGAAGAAATTGATAATATCAATATTCTTAATGCTTCTATAAAAGCGATGCATCTTGCTATAGATCAACTCAACACGAGGCCGCAGCATATATTAGTTGATGGAAACAGGTTTAAAAATTATACAAATTGTACGCATTCCTGTATAATAAAAGGGGATAGTAAATTTTTATCAATTGCCGCCGCTTCTATTTTAGCTAAAACTGAAAGAGACATATTCATGAGGAAACTTAATGATGAATATCCTATGTATAACTGGAAGCAAAATAAAGGATATCCCACAAAAGAACATCGTGACGCTATAAAGAAGCATGGTATTTCTCCATATCATCGTAAAAGTTTCCGTCTTTTGCCTATTCAATTAACTCTTGATTTATAATTCAGCTTATTAAATCATAAGTCTTATCATAAGATCACCCTAATACTATGAAATACACAGTTTTTCTCCTTGCTTTACTTTTACTTGTAGGATGTCAGGAAAGTGCTACTAAACAATCAGATCTTACTCCATACATTCCAAGAAAAGCAGCTGTAATAATAAAGGTTAACAACTGGGAGGATTTTTCAAATGCGCTTATTAATAATGCACTTCTTAAAGAATTTAATTCGACTAATCTTTCTAAAACCTTAAAAAGTAAAGCTTCTCTTTTAAATAAATTAAAACCTAACTCTGAAGTTCTTCTCTCTTTCGTTTCATTAGGCAAGAATGAATACGACTTTTCTCTTATAACTGAGCAGCATAAAAATCTTTTCCCTGTAGACAGCATTGCTCTTTCTAAAACTATTCAAACCGACTATAATGGTTCCATTATCAACGCAACTACAGTTGATAATGACTCTTTATATTATATGAATACTAATTCAAAATTTATTGCGAGTACTTCCAGAATGCTCTTAGAGAATAATATAAGACAGCAAAATGCCGAAGCAGATATAGAAGATTCGTCATTTGTAAGGGTTTTTAAAACCAGCGATAATTCGGCAATGGCAAACGTTTATTTTAAAGGAAAGGAGGCTGTAGGATTATATAAAAATATTTTGGGCAAAGGTCAACCAGCCAATTTTTCAAACACATTTGACTGGGCTGCCTTTGATATAGATTTGGGAGTTTCAAATGTTTCACTCAACGGAATACTAACTTATGACAAATCTCAAAAAAATAAGCTTTCTCTTCTGGAAAAAACCTCTCCTACACAATCAAAAATCGCAAATATCCTACCTCTTGATGCTCGTGCAGCAATCTCTTTTGGTTATAAAAACTGGGATAATTATATCAAAAACCTGGCAAAAATGCGCCAAATTCCCCCGCATGATTTTAGTTTGAAATTTGATGCACTCTATAGTAATTGTGATGAAATAAGCTCCATACTTATGGATAATGCTGAAATAGCGGTCATGCACTCAACTGACAGAGAGATTACAAATGAAGCGCTGCTCTCACAAAGCACAGAAATTGAAGTTTTCAGAGATATTCCGCTAAAGAAATTTGATGATTCCTTGGCTTTAAAAAAGGATTTTAAAGAACTATTAAACTTGTCTGTTGTCAATGTTTATTGCCAAATAGATGATTATTTAATTTTTGGACAGAATACAGCTATTCTTAAAACCGTTATAGCCAATTATCAAAATAACGCGGTGCTAGGTAAGTCTGAGAACTACACCTCAATAGCACAAAAACTAAGTGATGAACAATCGCTGTATATAATAGGTAATGTTCAAAAAATTCAGTCTTATTTAAGTGAAAACGCAAATAAGGATGCGCAGAAGGAAATAAAAGAAATCGATCTTATTGAATATCCTTTTGCTATTCTTCAGCTTGTGGCAGCAGACAATTTTTTACACTTTAATGCCATCATCGAAAGAAACACCCTGAAGCCAGAAAGCGGCGCTGTTTCTCAAATCGCAAGTGTAAA
>JBALXG010000104.1:0-7970 GCA_036961055.1 Leeuwenhoekiella sp.
GCGTGGAGCAGATCTTTTTTCACGAACAGAAAGCAGGGTTTTTTGCCATTCTTTTTTCTTTTCAGCAAATTCTTCAGTTTGCAAATTATGGTCTTTTAAAAATTGCACATCTGTGTCCTGCCTAATTAAAACATAATTTTCTTTTTCCCAAAAACCATAATTGTCAACATTATAATATTCCGAAAAAAGCGAAAAATCGTCTTTTAAAAGCTTTTTTAGCTCTGCTTTTGTCCATACATAATAAGCGCCTTCTTCTAGTTCACCAGAGGCTGTTTTACTATCTGCGTCAAGTGCTGAATAAAAGCCGCCTGATGTATCAAGCATTTCACGTTTTATAAAATCTACGGTTTGATAAACGGTTTCCTTGTAAAGCGGATCTTGCTTTAAAAGATAGGCATCACTATACAAACTTAAAAGCTGACCATTATCATACAGCATTTTTTCAAAATGAGGTATATGCCATTTCATATCTGTACTGTAGCGGGAAAAACCACCACCTATTTGATCATAAACGCCGCCAAATGCCATTTGCTCGAGCGTTGTGTTTACAAAGTCGCTAAGTTTTTTATCATCTTGTTGATAGCCATAGCGTAAAAGAAACTGGTAATTATTTGGCATCATAAATTTAGGTGCGCGTCTTAAACCGCCTTGTATAGTATCAAAACTCTGAGACCATTTTTCTACACTTGACGAAAGCAGATTTTTATCAAATTTTGGAGAACCTTCTTTTAGACTTACAACATCCATTTCTTGCAAACCCTGCTGAAGTTTTGTTGCATATTCTTCAAGTTTTTCAGGATTATTCTTATGCAGGTCTGCTATTTGTTTAAGCGCATCAACCCAATTATCTTTAGGGAAATATGTTCCGCCCCACACTGGTCTGCCATCAGGCAAAATAATGACGTTTAAGGGCCACCCGCCGGCGCCAGTCATTAGCTGTACGGCGTTCATATAAACATTATCTACATCTGGACGCTCTTCTCTATCAACTTTAATACTTACATAATCTGCGTTCATGACATTTGCCACAGCTGTATCTTCAAAGCTTTCATGTTCCATAACATGGCACCAGTGACAAGAACTATAACCTATGCTTACTATTATGAGTTTATCATCATTTTTTGCTTCTTCTAAAGCTTTCTCGCTCCAGGGTTTCCAGTTAACAGGATTATGGGCGTGTTGCAGTAAATAAGGGCTGGTCTCATTTATGAGATCATTAGTATATGGATGATTCATTTTATCGTCTTTATTGTTTTGGCAGGAGGAAGTAAAAGCAATTAAAATTACTAAAAGATTAAAGCTAATAAGGCGAGACATGTGCATAAAAATGAAGTTACTAAAAAAAATATCCCGTTACCAAAATTAATGATAACGGGATATTCAAAATATTGAGTTCAGTTATTTAATTTCAAATGTAATTTTCAAATCTACGCGAAATTCTGTTACGGTGTCTCCTGTTACTACTGCACTTTGTTCTTTAACATAAACAGAACGTATATGTTTTATAGTCTTTGCGGCTTCTTTAACTCCATTTGCGGTGGCTTGTTCCCAACTTTTGTTTGAACTAGCTAAAACCTCTATTACTTTCATTACTGCCATATTCTTTGTTTTTAGATTAAAATTTATAGAATGTTTAATTTACAACATTCTATAATCACTAAAAAGCAAAATTGCCACTTCTTCTGTATCTATCCATTTATGGCTTCAACAGTGTTTATTTTTCCGTGTAGCATTTCTTTAAGCATGTTTTCAATACCACTTTTGAGTGTAAATGTAGATGAAGGACAACCACTGCATGCTCCCTGTAAGATTACTTTTACATTTTTTGTTTCCGGGTCATAACTCTGAAAAAGAATATTTCCGCCATCGCTTGCCACGGCAGGTTTTACATATTCTTCTATGATATTTACAATTTCTTTTGAAATATCATCCATGCTCTCAAACTCTACTTCTTTCTTTTTTTCAACTTCTTGTGTAGTCTGGATAATATCTGCACTTACAATTTCTTTTCCTTCAGAAATGTAGTTACGAATAAATTCACGTATTTCCTGCACAACTTCATCCCATTCTACTATGTCATATTTTTGAATACTTACATAATTTTGATCCATGAATACTTCTTTTACAAAAGCAAAATGAAATAGGGCTTGTGCTAATGGAGATTGCTTAGCTTCTCCTATATTTTTAAATTCGTAAGTTGCAGGTACTAGTTTTTTGTTGCTTACAAACTTAAGAACTCCCGGGTTAGGCGTGCTTTCAGCATAAACAGTAACAGGAACTTTAGCTGATTTTATATCTTCTAAAATCACAACACCGTTATCATTAAGATAATCTGCAATTTGCTGCGAAAGTTCATTTTGTATGTCAATCCACTCTACAATATTATATTTTTCTACAGCTACAAAATTTTGAGCTATATAAACCGTTTTGACAAAAGGTAAGTAAAATAATTGTTGTGCTAAAGGTGAGTTTTTTGCTTCGTCTATATTTTTAAATTCATAACTATTATGCTTTACTAAAAAAGAATTTGTCTGAAACTTCTTTATAGCTGTATTTGATGTGGGTTCTATTGTAACACTAAACTTGCTCATATTCTAAATTTTGGGCAAATTTAAACAAATGGATACTGTTAAACGTTAAATATTATAATTATAGCGCTCAACAATAAAAAGGAATTAGCTAGATTTGAACATTAATCTTTTTTACGCGGTACTCATATGTATCGCAGATAAAAAACCCCTAAATGTACTACAGCGTTTTGAATAAAATTATAGTTGCCATATTGCTTATCGTCTTTACGAAAAGCTTTGCGCAGGAAGGTATACCTATATATTCAGATTATCTATCAGATAATTTGTATTTGCTTCATCCCTCAATGGCTGGTGCTGCTAACGCTAATCAAATACGACTAACTGCCAGAAAGCAGTGGTTTGACGTTGATGATGCTCCTAGTCTTCAAACCTTAAGTATGAATGGTAGGATAGGTGATAAGGTAGGAGTGGGAGGAATAGCATTTGCCGATCAGAACGGCTATTTTTCACAAAAGGGGTTTTATGCAACTTTTGCCTATCATTTATTGCTTTCGAGAAATGTTATTGATCTTAATCAACTTTCGTTTGGAATAAACGTAGGCCTTATTCAAAATACTCTTGATGAATCTTCTTTTGACCTTATAGATTATGATCCCGTAATATCAGGAGCTTCACAGAGCGATAATTTTTTTAATGTAGATATAGGGATGTCATATTATTTCCTGGATTTTTACGCGCATGCTACCGTCAAAAACGTTTTGCCGCGTAACAGAGATTTATTTACAGATGAGTTTGAATCAGCCAATCAGAGACATTATATTGCATCTGCCGGTTATGTATTTGGCAGGTATGGTAGTTTATGGAAATATGAGCCGTCTGTAATGTTGCAGCTAACGGAACAAACAAGAGAGAAATCTGCAGATTTGAATTTTAAAGTTTACAGGGAATTTGATTGGGGTCAACTTTGGGCTGGACTCTCATACAGACGTAGTCTGGATGGGGCTGAATACAGATCAAATGGGTCGGCTGTAAAAAGTCAAAAACTTGAATACATAACTCCTATTTTAGGTATAAATTATGGAGCATTTTTATTTGCATACACCTATTCTTATCAAAACAATCCTATTGTTTTATCAAATGGAGGTTTTCATCAAATTACATTAGGTTATGATTTTGGAAAGCGCCGGGAGCCCTATGATTGTAATTGCCCTTCTATAAATTAAAAGTCACAGTATTTAACTTCTTTATCAACAACGAAATCAGCCGTAAGGTTTTCTAATACTAGTGTGCTGTCATTACTAAATAATTTGTGCGTTGCAATGTTTCCCGCTTTCGCGAAAAGTTGCTGCTGTTCAAGAATGTTTTTAGTTTGACGGGCGACAGCTTCTCCTGAATCTATGATTGTAACTGAAGACGGAAGAATTTCTCTTAAAAGCGGAATTAAATAGGGGTAGTGGCTGCATCCTAAAACCAGGTAATCAATATTTTGATCTAGCATAGGTTTTATGTAATCTTTGAGAAGATTGCGCATTTCCATACTATATAACTTTCCTGCCTCAATTAACTCTACCAGCCCCGTTCCTTTTACTTCAATTACTTTTATACCATTAGTGTACAGACTCGAGGTTTGGGCAAACAATGCACTGGCGAGCGTTCCTTTAGTAGCTAGAATACCTATAGCTTTATTGTGAGAGGATAACGCCGCGGGTTTGATAGCAGGCTCTATCCCGATAAAAGGAATTTCAAATTTTGATCTTAGGAGATTTATAGCATTTGTAGTTGCTGTATTACAAGCGACTATTATGAGCTTGCAATTCATGCCTATTAGCTTTTCAGTATTTTTTATAGAAAGCTTTTGAATCTCTTCAGGGGATTTTTCGCCATAGGGAGCGTTTTTGGCATCAGAAAGGTAGATTGTGCTTTCTTCAGGTAATAGAGTGATTATTTCTTTCCAGATAGAAGTGCCGCCTACGCCGCTATCAAAGATGCCTATGGGATTGTTTTTATGCATATTATAAAAGTAAAAAAACCGCCTTAAATGGGCGGTTTTTAATGCTATTTAGAGGATTATTTTTAAATACCCAATTCTTTTTTTACATCTGGCATAAGATCATAACCATCTGCAAGTATAAGGCCGGCACCGGTTGTACTATCCATTACATACTGATATCCCTTGGCGCGAGCTACTTTTTGAATAGCAACACGTGCTTTCTCATACACAGGTTTAAGTAATTCACCTTCTTTTTTCTGAAGATCACGAAGGGCATTTTGACGATATTCCATTATAGAATTACGTGTTTTTTCAACTTCAGCCTGACGCTTTAAATTTTCTTCGTCAGTTTTAGTTTCAGCCTCACGTCCATAACGCTCCATTGTTTGTTGTAAGCCAGTTCCCATTTCCTGAATTTGAGCATCATAAGAAGCTTGTAATTTTTCAAGATCTGCCTGTGCTGTTTTATAATCAGGTAGCTGAGTTAGTAATTCCTGTGTTGCAATGTGTGCAATTTTAGATTCCTGAGCTTGCATAAATCCGGTCGTTCCTAAAATTAAAGCTATCGCTACAACTAGGGTCTTCATGTGTTTCATTTTAAAGTAATATTAAGTGTTATAATTATTTTCGTTTTTATAATAATCGCACCATTAATCATCATCAGGGTTTGATCCTGTGGTAGGTGTATTATTTTTTGTTTTTGCTATTGAGTCTTTTCTTTGCTGGCGCACTTCTAAAATAGAATCCTTTCTGGCTTGTCTCTGTTTTAAGATTTCCAGTTTACGCTCTTCCGCTGTCATTTTAGTTTCAGCCTCAGTTCCTTTTTGGGCTGCAGGATCAGCAGTTTTATTTTGTCTCGAGGCTATGATTGAATCTTTTCTAGCCTGACGCTCTTCAAGAAGTTTTGCTCTGCGATCATTAAAAGCTTTTTCTTTTGCAGCTCTTTCTGCTTCCCGTTGCGTTTGACGCTCGTCAATCAGCTTTTGACGTTCTTCTTTCTTGGCATCAGCCTCCTTTTCACGCTCTGTTACTTCACGTTCCTGATCAACATCTCTGGCCTCGTTACGCTCAAGTTCATTTTTATCTGCTTTACTATTAACTTGGTTTCTTTTTGAAGCCCGGTTTATACTTAGTAAAATCTGATCACTTATATCATGTCTTTCATTTGCATAAAGCATAACCAGATCTGCAGATTTATCAAATATAAAATCGTACTGTCTATTTTTAGATATTTCCTGAACAGCGTTAAAAACCTGATCCTGCACCGGCTCAACGAGATTACTGCGTTGAATCATTAAATCTCCGCCTGGCCCGAATCTTTTTTGCTGGTAATCCTGTATTTCCTTTTTTAGATATGAAATTTCTTCTTCCCGCTCTTCAATAAGTTCCTGCGTGAGTAAGACACGCTCATTATCCAGAGTTTTCTGCATTTGTTCAATTTCGCTCATTTTAGCATCAATCTCTGTTTTCCATTGATCAACTTTGGTGTCTAGCTGGGCCTGAGCTTCTTTGTATTCAGGTACATTTTCTAAAATGTAATCCATATCAATATATCCAATACGAATGCTACGCTGCGCTTTAACTGATAGACCTGCAGTAAGCAAAACTATACATAGAAAAAGAACTTTGTTTCTCATAAGCAATGGTATTAGAAAATATCGTGCCAAATTAAAATTGCTGCCCTATTATAAAGTGAGTTTCCCATCCATGAGCTCCTACATCTCCTGGAACCGGATCAAATCCATATCCAAAATCTATCCCAAGTAATCCAAAAGCGGGCATAAATATACGAATACCTGCACCGGCAGACCTGCTAAGTAAGAACGGATTATAGTCTCTAAAATTGTCAAAAGAAGAACCTCCTTCGGCAAATGCAAGCATGTAGATAGATGCAGAGGGTTTAAGAGTTATAGGATAGCGTAGTTCAAACTCAAATTTGTTATATACCGTAGCTCCATCACTTGAAGTAAGATTGTTATCATCGGCGCGATCTTGTGGAACCACGGACTGATTAGGGTAACCACGAAGGCGTATTACCTCACGACCATCTAGTGCGTAACCGCCCAGACCATCACCACCTAAAAAGAATCGATCAAAAGGAGGAATCCCTCTGTCATTATTATAAGCTCCTAAGAAACCAAATTCAGCTTTGCTACTTAGTACAAATTTGCCAACAAGTTGCGTGAACCACTGTCCTTCAAATTTTACTTTATAGTACTCTAGCCAGTTAAAACGCTCTTGATCTATTTTTGCAATGGTTTCATTATCATTATCAGCAGCAGCAGTTGCTCTATCGTCTGCGAGCTTTTTATAATCCTTTCCATTCCATAATGAATAAGGAGGTGTTAATTTTGCAGTAAGGCTAAATTTAGATCCTGACCTTGGGAAAATTGGGTTAACGTCACCTTCATTACGGGAAATACCTATCGTGTAAGCGAGATTTTCTGATGAACCATTACCAAATGTGAAGAGTCCCACATTATAATTTTTTAAATCAAAATGCTGAAAACTTATAGCATGTGATACAGTAAAATAATTATCCGGTACTTCAAGTCTTTTTGCTAAACCTATAGATCCCCCTGTGATTAAAAAGCGACTGTCTTTATTTACATTAGAACCTCTGGAAGTATAGTCATATAAATACTGTATACTATGAGAGAATGAAAACGAAAATTGCACCGGTTTTTTACCACCTAACCATGGCTCAACAAGTGATGCGCTATACGTTTGATAATATGTACTTGCCTGAGCACGTAAGCTGAATTTTTGCCCGTCACCCATAGGTAAGGGCTGGTAAGCCTCTTTATTAAATATATTCTGAATTGAGAAGTTGTTAAAAGATAATCCCAGGGTTCCTACAAAACCGCCACCACCGTAACCCCCTTGTAATTCTATTTGGCTAGCTCCTTGCTCTACAAGATCGTAATTGATATCTATTGTACCTGCATTAGGATCTGCATTTAAAAATTGAGGATTTAACTGTTCAGGATCAAAGAAACCAGTTTGACCAAGTTCTCTTACAGTTTGTAATACTGCAGCCTGGCTGTAACGTCTTCCTGGTGCGGTACGCAGTGTGCGATAAATGACGCGATCATTTGTTTTGTCATTTCCTGTGACCGTTATCCTGTCAAAATATGCAAGTTTACCTTCGGTTATACGTATTTCAAAATCAATTGTGTCATTTTCTACGTTTACTTCTACCGGGTTAATGGTTGAGAAAAGATAACCGCTGTTTTTGTATAGGTTTGATAAATCATCTGCATCTGGATCACCTTCTTTTGCTATACGTTCTTTTAACAGAACCCCGTTGTAAACATCACCCTTCTCAAGACCAAGTTGAGCAGCGAGTTGTCTATCTGTATAAACTGAATTACCAAGAAAGTTGATGTCACCTATGTAATATTTATCTCCTTCTTCAACATTAAGTTTTAATGTAATGAGATCTTCAC
>JBALXG010000105.1:0-7937 GCA_036961055.1 Leeuwenhoekiella sp.
CCGATTTTTCAACCTTTGATCGCTATACTTTTATCAGAGATTATTTTAATCCTGTTATGCGTAACTGGGTTGAAATACGCAAGGAAAGTCAATTATGGAAAGGCGCACAAAACCAGCCCTTCAACTTTGACGCACCTACATTTTTTGAGAGCGATGCATTTAACGTTGCCTATTTTACTCCCGTTACTAATAGAAATCCTTCTCAAGTCCAGATTAAACTGGGTAAAAAGCTTTTTTCTGATCCTAACCTTTCAAAAAGTAAGGCGATGGCCTGCATTACCTGTCATATTCCTGAAAAAGCATATGCAGATGGTCTGGTGACTAATTTTAATAATTTGGGTAACTCCTTAAAAAGAAATACACCTACTTTAATAAATTCGGTTTATCAAAAAGGCTTTTTTTGGGATGGAAGATCTTCTACATTGATGGATCAGATTTCCGGAGTATTTACAAATGCTGAAGAATTTGATACAAGTATTCATGAGTTTTCTGAAGATATTCTCACCGATCCCGAGTACGAACCTTTATTTAAAGAAGCCTTTGGTGGTAAAATCTGGAAAAATGCTCAGGTAATTAAAGCGTTATCATCTTATATTTCAACACTCACAGCATTTAATTCAAAATTTGATCAAAATATCAGGGGAGAAAAAAATACGTTTACTCAAGAAGAAAAGCTAGGTTTTAATCTGTTTATGGGAAGAGCGCTATGCGCAACTTGTCATTTTATACCATTAACCAATGGTACGGTCCCCCCGTTTTTTATGGAAAGTGAGCGAGAGGTTATAGGAGTACCTGAAACCGCAGCAAATAAAAAACTTGATGATGATCTGGGTTTTTATTTTATGTATGAAGAAGAGTTACACCGCGCGATGTTCAAAACTCCTACTATACGTAATGCGGATATGACTGCACCCTACATGCATAATGGAGTTTACAAAACGCTTGAAGAAGTTCTGGATTTTTATAATTCAGGAGGTGGGGGAGGTCTTGGTTTTGATTTACCGCATCAGACTTTACCTTTTGATGAGCTTAATTTATCAGATATCGAAAAAAATGCGATAATTGCTTACATAAATAGCTTGACAGACACCAATGTAGAGAGTTATTAATCAGATTACTTTTAGCTAGGAATCAATAAAAAAACCCCTTAAAGAATTTCTTTAAGGGGTTTTAAATTCAACTAGTTTTGATGATTAATAACCCGGATTTTGAGTTAAAACTGAAGTGCCGTCAGCACCAATACTTAAATCGATCTGTGCTTGCGGAATAGGATAATATTCGCTTTTTCCTGGGATAAATCTACCACCCCTAACGTCTGTTGTGATATTTCCCTGATAGTCAAAATAAGCGTTAAGAGTTTGCTCTGCAATTCCCCAACGTACAAGATCAAAGAATCTATTACCTTCCATGGCAAGCTCTAATTTTCTTTCAAAATAGATTGCTTTTAATGCATCTTGTTGTGATCCAAATTGAGCAGATGTATAAGGTTCTATATTATAATTTGCTGCATCTTGATTTTCATTAAATCCGCCTAAAGGATTTGAATCGTCTATATATTTTTTTAGAAAACCTTCAGGGTTTGCTGCTCTTTCACGCACTCTGTTTACATATTCCATTGCTGTGGCTGTGCTTCCAGCCTGAGCTTCTGCTTCGGCTCCCATAAGTAAGACATCAGAAAAACGTATTATATGTACATTAACAGCTGACCCTGGTGCCCATGAACTTTGATCTGCGTAAATATCCTGTGTTGCCTGACGATATACATGCTTTTTTGGAGCATAAGGACCACCGTAAGTTTGCTCACGTATCCATGCCATACCTGGGTGATTACCCCAGTCATGATAAGGAATTCCTCTTCTTCCTATCGTCCAGTCTGCTCTTGGGTCGAGTGAGCCGGTATATGGTGTAAAAGCTTCAGTAGAAGTTATACCCATATCATTTTTCACAGGATTGTCATTGTAACTATCCAGATAAGGAAGTCCGGTTGCTGCATCAGTTCTGAAAGAATTCATAAGATCCTGAGAAGGCTGGTAAAAACCACAACATCTAAACGGACTGTTATATGGGTAATTCAGTTTATCACCCTGGTTTGCATTTGCAATTGTTGAGGTTCCATCCTGCGCCACCATTTGTATATCAAAAACAGTTTCTGAATTGTTTTCTGTAGCAGCGTCAAAATTATCCTTAAAGTAAGGAACAAGGTCATATTTAGTTCCTGCAGAATTTACTCCGGAAGTAATAACCGTGTTAAAAATATCTCTTGCTTCAGTAAATTTTTTCTCATACAAATATGTTTTACCTAAATAAGAAGCTGCAGCCCATTTATTAGCTCGTCCGAATTCAGATTGAGTAGCTGGAAGATTCTCATAAGCAAAAATAAAATCTGCCTCAATCATAGGCCAGATGTCAACGTTGTTGGGTTGTTTAGGATCTTCTGTATTTTCATCTACATAAGGAACCATGTTCCACATTTTCTTAAGCTCAAAATAATAATGACCTCTTAAAAAACGTGCCTGACCCGCGATATTATTACGCTCTGCATCAGTTATGTCTTCTACATTTGCAAGGATGCTTAATGTATTATTACATCTAGCTACACCTTCATAAACAGCTTTCCATTTTGTGTTAAAATAACCATTTGATGGGTTTGAAATAAATTTTACGATTTGATCAATAGCCGGTTGATCACCACCAAAACTTCCTTTACTGGCTTCTCCACCCGCAACAGTACCATACACCCAATCGTCTGGTGCTGCTTCCCATGGGCCACCACCACCTAAAGCGTTATCTGCATCTTGCTGACCGTCTAAAGCGCCATAAGCACCTATTAAAAGCTTTTGTACTCCGTCAACGTTTGATACAACATCATCACTCAATGCTCCTAAAGCAGGCTGTTCCAAAAAGTTGTCTGAGCACGAACTTACCAGAAGAATTCCTAGGAGTGGGATGCAATTACGGCTTATTTGTTTTATAATATTCATTGCTTTAATTTTTTATTATTCTTAATTAAAAGGTAACATTTAGTCCTAAAAGGAGTTGTCTTTGATTAGGGTATGCTCCTTCATCAATACCTGTGTTAACTGCTCCACCACCGGCAATTTCAGGATCAATACCTGAATATTTAGTGATTGTAAAAGCGTTTGCCAGCTGAGCGTAAACTCTAAGTTTGCTAATGTTGATTTTTTCAAGCGCGCTTGATGGTAATGAATACCCCAGTTGCATTTGCTTAGCTCTTAGATAAGATCCATCTTCAACAAAATAAGAGTTAGGTACATCTGCAAGGCTAAAAGAACCTGTAGTTTGCTGAATAGGAGCGCTTGCATTTGTGTTAGTAGGTGTCCATGAATCATACAAGGCAGTGTTACTTTTTGCTCCTATAAAAGAACTGTAAAAGTCTGTCCACCATTTTACCTGGTTCCAGATATCATTTCCCTGAGAACCATATAAAAACATGCTAAAATCCCAGTTTTTATAGGTTAATTCCAGATTTAAGCCATAAGTAAAATCAGGATTAGGATCACCTAAAAATGTACGATCTGCATCTGTAATCTGGTTATCTCCGTTAGTGTCTGCATATCTGAATCTACCTACAGCGACATCAGATTGGTAAACGGTGTTATTATTACCAGTTGCAGCAATTGCAGCAGCATTAGCATCATCTATTTCACTTTGAGAATCCCAGAAACCCTGAGTTTGGTAGCCAAAAAACTGACTTAAAGAATGGCCCTCTGCATTTCTAATAATACTACTTCCATTAAAACGTCTTCCTTCGGCATCAAAATATGTATTTCCTTCAGCAATCTTTACAATCTCATTGCTATAAGTAGTAAAAGTAACTGTAGTATTAAGACGAAGATTATCGCTTAAATCAAAATATGTTGAAAGGTCAATATCTAAACCGCTGTTTTTCATTTGAGCAACGTTTTGATAAGGTACGGTAGCGGTACCCACTGTTGCAGGTAGATTAGGATTATACAAAAGATCTTTAATGTCTTTTCTGTAATAATCTACGCTTAATTGAATGCTGTTATTAAACATCGTTGCATCGAGACCAAAGTTAGAGTCAGAATCTTTTTCCCATTTTGCATCTGGATTTCCTATTCGCGATTGTCTGAAACCTTCAGCATTAGAATTGTTACTTCCTGCAATATCATAATAAGAGTTTAACTGATCTCCACCAAATGTCGTAAAGCCGTTAGGTGGATCTACGTTTATTTGATTACCTCTAATTCCGTAACCCCCTCTTATTTTTAAGTCATTTAACCAGCTAATCTCAGGCATAAAGCTTTCGTTCATAACATTCCAACCTGCGCTAACTGCAGGAAACCAGCCATATTGCTCATTAAGAAATCGAGAAGAGCCGTCACGTCTTATTGTTGCGCTTATTAAATATCGGTCATTAAAGTTATAGTCAACTCTTCCAATTAATGAAGAAAGAGCGTCACCATATTTAAAGCTATAATTAGTTTGTGTGCCAGAACCTGTATCTAAGGTTACATAATCTGGGTCAAAAGAAAAATAACCCTGTGTTGTACCACCTACTTCGCGACCTCTGTTTTGATAAGCTTCTGTACCTACAAGAACTGTAAGATTATGTTTATCATTAAAAGTGTTTTTATACTGAACAGTGTTTGTCCAAGTCCAGTTATAGTTTGTTGCAGCTGCCTCTGAGTAAGAGTTTACAGTTAGGTTTTCAGAATTTTCATATTCAGGATAAGCGAAAGAATTAAAACTACTAGAATAATACTGTCCACCAAAGCTAGTTCTGAAAGTAAGATTTTTAGCGAAGTCGATTTCGGCAAAAATATTACCAAAAAATCTATTTGATACGCCGCGATTATTTCGGCGTCTGTCTGCTATAGCCACCGGGTTTTTAGCATTTCCCAGATCAGAGCCAAAGGAACCGGCATAATTACCTCTAATATCATATACAGGAATTATAGGTAATTCTCTAAATGCCATACCAATCACACTACCTTCAGTAAGGGCATCAATTGTAGGATTATCACGTACAGCAAAACTTACATTTTGTCCTATTCTTATTTTATCGGTTATGTCATAAGTAGCGTTTGCACGTATAGTATAACGTTTGAGATAGGTGTTATTAATTGTTCCTTGTTGATTGAAATAATTTAATGATAGAAAGTAACTTCCTTTTTCACTTCCGTTACTTACAGAAAGGTTGTGACTCGTAATACTGGCCGGACTAAAAACTTCCTGAAACCAGTTTGTACCTTGTTTATTAGCTTGTACAATGCGATAAAAGTTATTTACATCAGAACTATTCGTGTATTCAGGGTTAACATTGTAAAGAGATTCATCTACTGTCATTGCGCCTACTGGAGCAATATAATTAGGTAAAACCGGATTTTGCCCATCTCCATATTGACTGTGATTTATTGGAGCATCAGGATTAGTATTTCTTAACGCCTGAAAAGTTAGATTAGCCATTTCCTGAGATGATAAAATATCCCATGGGTTACCTTTCTGTACCATTTGCATACCAAAATAAGAATCATAATTAACTCTCATAGTACCTTTACCTTGCTTGGTAGTAATGATAATTACTCCATTAGCCGCTCTTGCTCCATAAATAGAAGCAGAAGCCGCATCTTTTAATACCTGCAAGCTGCCTATATCATTTGGGTTTATGTCCGAAATATTGTCTGTAGGGATACCATCTACTACATATAAAGGGTTATTATTACCAAATGTGTTTGCACCACGTATCTTGATTTGTGGAGCTTCTCCAGGCTGTCCACCACCAGTTATCGTTACACCTGATACTCTACCTTGTAGTTGACTAGTTATTTGCCCAGATGGTTGTTGTACCAGTTCATCTGTTTTAACGACAGAAATTGCACCTGTTAAATCCTGTTTTCTTTGTGTACCGTAACCTACAACGACCACTTCTTCCAGTTGGCCCGCATCCTCTTCCATAGTAACATTTATTGAAGTCTGCGCTCCTACAACGATTTCTTGAGTGGCGAAACCTACATAGCTAAATACTAATGTAGCCCCACTATCTGTAGTAATAGAATAATTTCCATCAAAATCACTTTGAGTACCATTTGTCGTTCCCTTCACTAAGATACTAGCACCCGGAAGCGGAGCTCCGTTATTATCTGTAACTGTACCTGTAATGGTATTTTGTAAAATCTCATCCGAAACGGCAGATTTTATGTTTAGGGTAGGGCTCGCAAGAACTACCTGTGTTCCCATACAAATCATTGATAAAAGACCAATTTTTAACAGAGAAAATCTCCCTTTGGACTTTAAAGAATTGTAATCATGTTTTTGGTTCATAATTTGTGTAATTAGTTAGTTTAAATGTAATCTGTACACTAATAGCCTGTGTTTTTACTACAAACACTTGTGTTAATAAAAACAAAAGCTTCAGTAATATTAACAAAATTTTTCACATGTTAAGAATGCTATTGCAAATTTTAATAAGCGTTAAAATGACGTTTATTTATTATTGAATTAGCATATCCTTTGATAGAGCCCATTATAATTGAATATATAGTAATTTTCGATATGTTATCTTGCGAATTTAAAACTCGCTTTTATCATTGTCAGAGTGCAAAATAGTCATTTGCTATAACGTTATAGTAAATTTTTGAATGTTGAATTTTAACACTTCAGCAACAATTTTTATCCTGAAACCTTCTGGTTAAAGAGTGATTTAATTCGAATTTTAAAAATTCTTCTTTATCATTTTCCGCTAATCTTTTATCCTTTTAGATAAGGAACACATCAATTTTTAAGGCTATTGTTCTAAAAAAAGCTATACATTTATTTATTATAACTAAACTTTATGAAAAACTACTACATCCTTTTCGCTGTTGTTTCAATTGTTGTATGCAGTTGTAAAAAAGATGAGCAATCAAAAAAAGAGGTTGGCAGTTCTTCACAAAATCTGGTTTTTGCTAATACATCTCTTAAAGAAGAAATAGACGGTAAACTCTACCGTGATTTAAATAAGAATGGTAAACTTGATATATATGAAGATTCAAATCAAAGTATTCCTTATAGAGTAAATGATCTTCTGTCGCAAATGAATCTGGATGAAAAAGCAGGCATGATGTTCATTCAAGGAGTTCCCGTAAACGATGACTCATCTTTAGAAAAAAAAGAAGGCGCAAAAGGACCAGGAGCAAGAATGAATGCTGCAATTACAGATATTGACAGCTTAAAAATGAATCACTTTAATATCTGGGATATTCCTGATCAGCCTAAAAAATTTGCTGTCTGGTACAATAAATTGCAACAGTATTCAGAAGGCTCTCGCCTTGGTATTCCCATTACAATAGCATCAGATCCGCGACATCATTTTAGTAAAAATATTTTTAGTGTGAGCGCTCGGGGTTTTTCGCAGTTTTGTGAAACACTTGGCCTGGCAGCCATAGGGGATGTTGATTTTTTAAGCCAGTTTGCAGAAATTGTGCGCAAAGAATATACGGCAGTTGGCATACGTGAAGCACTTCACCCGCAAATAGATCTTGCTACAGAACCCAGATGGGCTCGAATTAGCGGTACATTTGGAGAAGATGCAGAATTAACTGCTAAAATGGCTAAAGCTTATATTTTAGGTTTACAGGGAAAGCATCTGGATGAAAACGGAGTAGCCTGTATGACAAAACATTTTCCGGGTGGAGGTCCTCAAAAAGATGGACTGGATCCTCACTTTGAATTTCAGGAAGGCCAAATTTATCCTGGAGATAACTTTGATTATCATCTCATTCCCTTTAAGGCTGCCTTTGAAGCACATACTGCTGCAATAATGCCCTATTATGGAGTGCCTGTCAGTCAAACTGACGAAGATGTAGCCATGTCATATAACAAAACTATCATAACAACTTTATTACGCAAAAAGTTTGGCTATGAGGGCATAGTATGTACAGATTGGGGTTTGATTACAGATGCGCAAATGGGAC
>JBALXG010000106.1:0-7922 GCA_036961055.1 Leeuwenhoekiella sp.
GAAAAATCTGATTGCTCTGAAATTGTGCCGAAAACTTTATCAAAAAAGATAAAGATAAACGCCAGCGAAATACCAAAAGCGAGATTAACACCCATACCGCCGCGCCTTTTCATAGCAGAAACGGAAACCGCAATAATTGTAAGTATAAAAGCACTCACCGGAAGACTAAACCGCTTATAAAGCACAACTTCATACATATTAATATAGGAAGAACCTCTTGCTTTTTCTTTTGCGATAAATTTTCTAAGTGCCGGCGTTGTAAGTATTTCGGCGATATATTTTACCGGGGTAAGGTCTTCAAGATCAAAACTAAAAACCGTGTCAAGCGCTCGTTCTGACTGCAAAATATCGTCATTTACACCCACAATACGCTTCTTATAAGCATTAAGTGTATAAGTGCTATCTTCTGGATTGTAAACTATACTCCTGGCCTCAAGTTTATATTTTAAGGTATTATCTTCAAAATGTTCTAATGTAAAGTCGCGTCCCATATTTGTTGAGGGATTAAAACTACTCACATAAATATAATCGTTATCATTTATCTGGCGGTACACATTACGCGTTTCCCGGTCTTCTTTACCATTTTTTAAATATTCATAGGTAAACTCATTAAAACCCTGACTTGCCGCAGGAGCGAGGTAAGTCCCCATTATATATGCACCCACGCAAACAATGGTTGCACCAATAAGATATGGTCTTAAAAACCTATAAAAGGAAACACCACTACTTAAGAATGCAATTACTTCTGTATTGTTTGCCAGCTTTGAAGTAAACCAGATAACCGAAAGAAAAAGAAAAAGCGGAAAAAGAAGATTGGCAAAGTAAACGGTAAAATTGAGATAATACATAGCTACCTCAAGAAAAGGAACTTCATTTGCCAGTATTTTATCAATTTTTTCGGCAAGGTTGACGGTGATTCCTATAGGAATAAAGAGGAGCAACATGGTCACAAAGGTGCCCAGATATCGCTTAAGAATATACCAATCAAGTATTTTCATCTATAACCTTTTGTCCATTTGTTTAACCATTTTTTCTTTCCAGGGGCGAAAATCTCCTGCAAGAATGTGCTTGCGTGCTTCGCGCACCAGCCACATGTAAAAACCTAAATTATGAATAGTCCCAATTTGTCTGGCCAGCATTTCATTTGCTTTAAAAAGATGGCGTACATATGCTTTGCTATATTCTTTATCTACCCAGGTTGTACCATTTTCATCTAAAGGAGAAAAATCATCTTCCCACTTGGTATTCTTAATATTTATTGTTCCTTCCGAAGTAAATAAAGTTCCATTTCGACCATTACGCGTGGGCATAACACAATCAAACATATCTATACCCAAAGCGATATTCTCAAGAATATTTATTGGCGTTCCCACTCCCATGAGGTAACGAGGTTTTTCTACGGGAAGTATATTTGTAACAATTTCGGTCATTTCATACATCTCTTCGGCAGGTTCGCCAACTGAGAGTCCGCCAATTGCATTTCCTACAGCACCTGCATTTGCTATATATTCTGCAGATTGCATGCGTAAATCTTTATAGGTACTTCCCTGAACGATTGGGAAAAACGCCTGATCATAACCATATTTTACTGGCTTTTTTTCAAGATGACTTATACATCTGTCCAGCCATCTATGCGTCATGTGCATAGAGCGCTGCGCATATTTATAATCACAGGGATAGGGCGTGCACTCGTCAAAAGCCATGATGATATCTGCACCTATGGTGCGTTGAAGTTCCATCACGCTTTCTGGCGTGAAGAAATGAAATGAACCGTCAATATGCGATTTAAATTTAACCCCTTCTTCTTTTATTTTTCTGTTAGCCGAAAGTGAATAAACCTGATAACCACCACTATCTGTAAGAATATTACGATCCCAGTTCATAAATTTATGTAAACCACCCGCTTTTTCAAGAATACGCATTTGCGGTCGTAGATATAGATGATAGGTGTTTCCCAGAATAATATCTGGATTGATATCGTCTCTTAATTCTCTTTGATGAATCCCTTTAACAGAACCTACCGTTCCTACGGGCATAAAAATGGGAGTTTCTATTGTTCCGTGATCTGTAGTAATAGTGCCCGCTCTTGCTTTTGAGGCAATATCGGTTTGTAAGAGGTCAAATTGCATATGCTGTTTTAGGAGGGCAAAGATAAAACTATTTAACAGATAGGCTCTAGGTTTTGAGCACTACCCTATTAACAAAAATCTTTTAACATATTTATATGAAAAATCGGTCATATTTAACCCAAAATCGGTGATAAATGCCTCAATTTTGGTTGGATACGCCTTTTAAAAACGGTATTTTTGGCTTTATAATCTTAATCACACTAGAATGCCAAACACAAAACAATTAGAAGACCTGGTAATACAAACACGCAGGGATATTTTACGACAAGTTCATGGAGTTAATTCTGGTCACCCTGGTGGCTCTTTAGGATGTGCTGAATTTATGGTGGTTTTATATAATGAAATCATGGAGCGTAAAGAAGGTTTTGATATGGATGGAATAGGCGAAGATCTATTCTTTCTATCAAATGGTCACATTTCTCCTGTTTTTTACAGCGTACTTGCCCGCGTAGGTTACTTTCCTATAGCAGAACTAGCAACGTATAGAAAAATAAATTCACGCGTTCAGGGGCACCCTACAACGCATGAAGGACTTCCCGGTATTCGTATTGCCTCAGGCTCTTTAGGTCAGGGAATGAGTGTAGCGCTAGGAGCTGCCCAAACTAAAAAATTAAATGGTGATGATCATATTGTTTACAGTCTACACGGTGATGGTGAATTGCAGGAAGGTCAAAACTGGGAAGCAATAATGTATGCTGCCGGAAACAAAATAGATAATATCATTTCTACTATTGATCTTAATGGTCAACAAATTGATGGAAGTACAGATCATGTTTTACCTATGGGAAATGTGAAAGCAAAATTTGAAGCTTTTGGCTGGGATGTTATTGATATTTTTAAAGGAAACGATATTACTGCAATAGTTGAAGGTTTTAAAGATGCAAAATCTCGTACAGGAAAAGGAAAACCGGTATGTATGCTTTTACATACAGAAATGGGTAATGGTGTAAATTTTATGATGCATACTCACGCATGGCACGGTAAAGCGCCAAGTGATGCTCAACTTGAAGATGCGCTTTCTCAAAACCCTGAAACATTAGGAGATTATTAAACATGAAATTTTCTAACTTTTATTGTAGAAAATCAACCCATTAAATTAAAAAAATGAAGAAATATATAAATACAGGAAATATTGATACACGTTCAGGTTTTGGAGCAGGAATGGATGAATTAGGGAAAACACATGAAGATGTTGTTGCTCTCTGCGCAGACCTTACCGGATCTTTAAAACTTAACGATTTTGAAAAAAATCATCCTTTTCGCTTCTTTCAAACTGGGATTGCAGAGGCAAATATGATAGGTATGGCTGCTGGTATGACGATAGGTGGCAAAATACCATATGCAACAACATTTGCAAATTTTGCAACAGGTCGTGTTTATGATCAAATACGTCAAAGCGTTGCCTATTCTAATAAAAACGTGAAAATTTGTGCTTCTCACGCAGGTTTAACTTTAGGAGAAGATGGAGCCACTCATCAGATTCTTGAAGATCTTGGTCTAATGAAAATGTTACCGGGAATGACAGTAATCAACACTTGTGATTACAATCAGACTAAAGCTGCTACTATTGCTATTGCAGATTACGAGGGTCCTGTTTATTTACGCTTTGGTCGTCCAAGCGTAGCAAATTTTACTCCTGAAGATCAAAAATTTGAAATAGGCAAAGCACTTCATCTATTAGAAGGTAGTGATGTAACTATTGTTGCTACAGGTCATTTAGTCTGGGAAGCCATAAAAGCTGCAGAACAGCTTAATGAAGAAGGAATAAGTGCAGAAGTTATAGATATTCATACCATAAAACCTCTTGATGCAGAAGCTATAATTGCTTCGGTTAAAAAAACTGGTTGTATTGTGACTTGTGAAGAACATAATTATTTAGGGGGTCTGGGCGAAAGTGTTGCTCGCGAACTTTCTTTAACACATCCTACTCCTCAGGAGTTTATAGCTACAAAAGATACTTTTGGCGAAAGCGGAACTCCAGCAGAGCTAATGGAAAAATATGGTTTAAATACTAAATCTATTATAGAAGCCGTTAAAAAGGTGCTAGCAAGGAAATAAAAAGTAGGGTTTTTAACCTGATAATTGTCCTATTAGTGAACTATTGAATTTAAAAAGCCAAATGGCTAATTAATTTTAACCGATCCTAATAGGACAATTCCTTTTTAGGATTATAAACTTAACAAAATGAAAAAAGCACTTTTAAGTATTCTGTTTATTGCCACAACCAAAGGCTATGCACAATCAGAACCCGGTTTTGGTATAAAAGGAGGTCTCAATTACAGCGCTAATGGTGACGTTACAGATTCTGCTGGGGATGCTCTTGAACATCCTGATAGAAATATAGGCTATCATATAGGGGTTTTTGGCCGTGTAGGTGAGAAATTATACTTCCGTCCAGAACTTGTTTACACCAGCATAAGTAGTAGTTATGATGATGACGATTTTAAAATGCAAAAACTGGACGCACCACTTTTAGTCGGGCTAAAAGTTATTGGCCCCCTTAGCGTATTTGGCGGACCTTCTTTGCAATATATTCTAGATACAGATTTTGATGGCGTTACGCTGGGTGATGTGAAAAATGATTTTTCTGTTGGCTTAAATTTTGGAGTTGCAGTTGCTTTAGGGAGTCTAGGTCTAGATTTGCGTTATGAAAGAGGCTTTAGTGATAATGAAGCCGAATTTCTTGGAACAAACGGTTTGAGCTATGAGCGCATAGACACCAGACCAGATCAATTTATCCTAAGTCTTTCTCTTAATTTATAAAAAGGTATATCTCATCATCTTTAAAATAAAAACGTCCCGATAATTATCAGGACGTTTTTTTATTTCGTGAAGACTAATTAATTATTAGCTATTGTCTGCATCCAGATAATCTGGTGTACCATCACCATCTGTATCTGGAAATGTCAATGAGCCATCTGCATTTATCGTTATCTCATCACGTGTAATTGTACCATCACCATCATCATCTGAATCATAGTAATCAGGTGTGCCATCACCATCTGTATCATCGTCTGGTAGATCCCCAAGAAATAAATTAGCATTTCTATCTTCCATATAAGAAGGGATACCGTCGCCATCGTGGTCGGTTTGATTTACACCATAAAGACTAAATCTAAAGACTAGATTTTTATATTGACCTATAGTAGATGTACTTGAATTGAAATAAGCCAGACCTGTAGGTATAAAGGCTGCTCCTACACCATAGTCGTTATTAAATGTTACAGTACCATCACCATTTGAAGTGTAGCCCGTAGCTCCTTTAAAACTATTAAGCGATTTTGAAAAACCTTCTATTGAAGCCGAAAGGTCTAACCATATAGGATTTGTACTACTATCAAATAAATCACCATTTATAACATTACCGCTGTAGTTTACAAAGGTAGAGTCTGCAAAAGTGGGCTGCGCACCATCTCCTTCTCGCGCCACTAGAACATACAAATTATAATCTACATCATAACGGGTTAAACTTTTAGTGATTACCTGATCAATTAATGGAATTTTTGAAGCATTATCTCCGGCAATTGTATCAAAAATGATCTCATTATTAAAATCGCTGGCAGGAGCTGCAAACTCCTCATAATTGTAAAAATGAGTTTCTAAATAAGAAACGATTTCTGCGTCACTTGTAATTTGTTCTTCTCCCCTATCTCTTATTACTTCTGCTACAGTGTTATTATTATCCTTACTACAGGATATAAAACTTATTACAGCAAGAGCTAGATAAATTGTTCTTTTAATCATGTTCATCATTGTCCGTTTAGGTCGCGCAAGATACAATTTTACGCTATTTTTGCTACATCAAAAACGAGCTTAAAAGCAATAGATTATGCGTGTGGATAAATATTTATGGTGTGTGCGGTATTTTAAAACCAGATCTA
This sequence comes from Leeuwenhoekiella sp., assembly GCA_036961055.1. Classification (GTDB taxonomy): domain Bacteria; phylum Bacteroidota; class Bacteroidia; order Flavobacteriales; family Flavobacteriaceae; genus Leeuwenhoekiella. The sequence goes on from JBALXG010000106.1 coordinate 6,011, forward strand.
TCGCCACAAATGCCACAAAAAAAGGACATATAAGAGTAAATGGAGCAGCCGTAAAACCCTCGAGAGATGTTTATCCTACAGATGTTGTAGAAGTGCGTAAAGAACAGATTAATTATAAAATAGAAGTTCTTGATCTTCCGCCAAGCCGTGTAGGCGCAAAACTTGTAGGACTTTATTGCAACGACATTACACCTAAAGAAAATCTGGAAAAACTCGATCTGCTTAAATACTCAAAAGATTATTATCGCAAAAAAGGCACTGGTCGCCCTACAAAAAAGGATAGACGCGATATTGATGATTTTAAGGATACAGATGAAACAGAAGAGAATGAATAGTCTTGATCGAGATTATTGGGAAAGACGTTATGCCGAAGAAAACACCGGCTGGAATATAGGCTTTGCTTCTCCCCCCATTACCACATACGTTGATCAAATTTTTGATAAATCACTAAAAATTTTAATCCCGGGCGCAGGAAATGGCTACGAGCCTATATATCTCTATAACCATGATTTTCTTGATATAAAAGTGCTTGACATAGCCCAAAATCCGCTTAAAAGCATCAAAAATCAGCTGCCTGATTTTCCAGATAATAAGTTAATTCAAGAAGATTTTTTTAAACATACCGGCAAATATGATCTTATACTGGAGCAAACTTTTTTCTGCGCTCTTCTGCCTTCACAAAGAAAAGCTTACGCGAAAAAAATGCACGACTTACTAGAACCTAATGGTAAGCTTGCTGGTCTATTTTTTAACTTTCCACTCACAGAAAAAGGACCTCCCTTTGGCGGAAGCATAATAGAATATAAAAAACTATTTTCTCCTTATTTTCACTTAAAAACACTCAAACCCTGCTATAACTCGATAAAACAAAGACAAGGTAGCGAACTCTTCTTTATCTTTGAAAAATTGAACCTTGATCAAATTAAATAATATCTTTTGCAATTATGAATACATCAATTCAAACTATACTTACTCACGAGGATATAAAAAATAAGATAAGACGTATTGCTTATCAAATTTACGAGAGCAATGTAGATGAGAAAGAAGTTATACTTGCAGGAATATCAAAAAACGGATTTGTGCTGGCACAAAGGCTTAAAACCATTTTAGAACAAATCTCTGAAATTGAATGCACACTTTGTGAAGTGACCATGAACAAAGACAACCCGCTTGGGACGGTAAAAACCTCTCTTGAAGCAGCAGATTATACAAATAAGTCAATCGTTCTTATTGATGATGTACTCAATTCTGGAACTTCCCTTATTTATGGTGTCAAGTATTTTCTTGAAGTACCACTAAAACAATTTAAAACCGCTGTACTGGTAAACAGAAACCATAAAAAATACCCTGTAAAAGCTGATTTTAAGGGTATTTCACTAAGTACTTCTCTAAACGAGCGTGTTAAGGTGCGGTTTAAAGATGGTAAAGACAGCGCTATTTTAGAGTAAACGTGACAGAATTTCCTCTACAAGTTTTAATTCAGATTTATCACCGGCAGCTATTTTAATATCAGCCTGATTATAGTAAAAACTACGCTCAAAAAGATGTTTTCTAATAAATTCTTCTAGTTTTTCTTCTGTATCCTGATGCTTTAAAAGCGGGCGGTGCAGACGTTCTTTCCACAAGCGACTGGTTAACTCACCTACTGGTACATTTATATACACACCTGTACCATCTGAGTCATTTATTAAATCCATATTATTCGCGTAACACGGTGTACCACCACCTAGACTTATTACCGAATTTTTAATATCAAGAATTTCCTTTAAATAGGCAGATTCTAATTTTCTAAAATAGATTTCACCCTTCTCAGTAAAAATTTGGGCAACGGTTTTATCCTCTTTATCTTCTATGTACTCATCAAAATCAATAAAATTATAATTTAGTTTATTCGCTAATATTCTTCCGAGGG
>JBALXG010000107.1:0-7844 GCA_036961055.1 Leeuwenhoekiella sp.
ATCTTTAATTTTTAAAGCCGCGTCTGGAAAACTGGAAAATAAGGTAAGGTCTAACTCTTCCCAGGAGACAGTTGCATTTAGGTTATTATTAATGGTTTTTTTAACCAGATTTTCTATCTGACTTTTAAACAGAAATGGTGCTGCAATTAGTCCTATTATGAGAACTAAAACAACAATTCCTACTATCTTTAATATCTTTTTCATTCTTCTTCCTTTTTATAATTTTTCATCAATCTCATATTGAACTTGTGTGTTGCCCAACTCCTCATTAAGACTAAGATTAAATCTCTTTCTAAAATAATAAACGCCTGCATATAAGAAAGGCGTGTCGCAAATAGCAATTAAAACTTTAAACAGAAAGCCGCTTAGAAGCAAAGCACCAAAGCGAGTCCATTCTATTTTACCAAAACTACAGAGCAAAAATAATACCACCAGAGTATCAATAAACTGACTTAAAAATGTCGAAAAATTATTTCGAAGCCATAAATGTTTACCTTTTGTAACTCGCTTCCAGAAATGAAAAACCTGAATATCGATATATTGAGCAAAAAGATAAGCCATCATTGAAGCAAGAACCGCTACTACCGTTGCTCCAAAAACCTTATCAAAAAGAGCATCATCTACTGGTGACCAATCTGTCGCCGGAACAATCGCCGAAGTGTATACAATTAAAAGTGAAAAAAATGAGGCGAAAATCCCTGCTGTCACTACCTGATTTGCCTTTTGTTTCCCATAAATCTCACTAATTAGATCTGTAATTAAAAACGTAATAGGATATGGTAAAATACCTACCGAAATTTCAAAGGTGTAAATCCCAAAAAAATTCCAGACAAAAAACTTCTGAAAAATAAGATTAGAAACCACCAGAGAGCATATAAAAAGTGCTCCCAAAATGAAATAAATCTTATATGCTAACAGTGCATCCCGCTCTGTAAGTGCTCCTTGCGCCAATAGGATTATTTTTATTGTTTTGTAAGTGCGCAAAATTAGGAGTTTGTTATGATGTTTTACTTAAATTGCTCATAAAATATTTAACATTTAATCGTCATTAAACCCTTGCAGGACATACTTTTATCGCTAGGAAGCAATCAGGGAAATTCATTTGAAAACCTGCAGGAAGCCGTCAACCTAATTTTTGAAGAAATAGGACAGGTCATACGTATTTCACCGGTTTATAAAACCGAAGCCTGGGGATTTGAGGGCCCTGACTTTCTAAACTGTGCGATTTTAGCTAAAACACGTCTTAGCAGCCGTAAAGCTTTAGGTAAAATTCAGGATATAGAAAGTAAGTTAGGCCGTCTTAGAAATCCTCGCTTAACCCGAGAGCAACGTTATGAAGATAGACCTATAGATATAGATATCCTTTTTTATGCAGATGAAGTTGTAGAAACAAAAAAACTTACGCTGCCCCACCCCGAGATGCAAAACCGCCTTTTTGTACTGCAACCTCTTCTTGATATTGCGCCAGATAAACTGCATCCCGTATTACAAAAAACGGTAAGCGAATTAATAATAGAAACTCAGGATAAGGCCATCCCTTTAAAAGAATCAAGGTGGTTAAAAAACCCTAAGTCAAATTTTAGTTTTGAGAATTATAGTTACATAGCCATAGAAGGAAATATAGGCGCCGGTAAAACAACGCTGGCAACTATGATTGCAGAAGATTTTAACGCTAAACTTATTCTGGAACGATTTAAAGACAATCCTTTTCTTCCTAAATTTTATAAAGATCAGGCTCGCTATGCGTTTCCGCTGGAAATGTCATTTCTGGCAGATCGATATCAACAATTACTTGACGATATAGGTCAGTACGATCTTTTTAAGGATTTTATGATAGCAGATTATGACAGCTATAAATCTCTAATTTTTGCCCAGGTCACCCTTGCCGAAGAAGAATTTAATTTATACAAAAAATTACATGGCATGATGTACCGGGATATTGCAAAGCCAGATTTGTACGTCTACCTTTATCAAAATACAGATAGGCTTCTGGCCAATATTAAAAAACGCGGAAGATCTTATGAGCAGGATATCTCTGAAGATTATCTTATTAAAATAAACAGAGGTTACCTTGATTTTATAAAAAATCAATCACAAAACAATGTACGCGTAATTGATATTTCAGATATGGATTTTGTAAGTAATAGAAAGGATTATTTGCTTCTCTTAAAGCAAATGAATTTATAGAATGGTTGATCAGGCAAAAACAAAATACATGGTGAATACCATTGAAGAAACACCTATTAATAATCCCAGAAGAATTCCGGATTTTAATCCTGTTTTTTCACCTAACTGGTAGGATTTATAATCAAAATCAGTTTTCATGGTTGGTTAAATTGAAGGTTGGGATAGCAAATCTGCGTCTTTTTCATATTTAACCAAAAGTGATTATAAAAACATTAATAGTTTTTAATATTAAATTAACAGGCTTGCTATCCTCCTTTTTCAGTATAATAACTGGCTATTCAACCTTTTAATTTTAGCAAAAAGATCCCAAACTACTATCCCCACACTTACCGCTATATTAAGAGAATGCTTTGTTCCTAGCTGTGGTATCTCAACAACTAAATCAGACTTTGTTACCACTTCCTGCCCTACTCCTTTTACCTCATTACCAAAGACTAACGCATATTTTTCTTCCTTTTTTACCTCAAAATCGGTTAAAAGCACTGCATTTTCAGCCTGCTCTACCGCTAATATTTTAACTCCTTCAGCTTGTAAAGAATCAATTACTTCAATAGTATTTTCAGCATATTGCCATATAACAGTTTCTGTGGCCCCCAGAGCTGTTTTATGAATATCCTTATGAGGTGGTTGTGCTGTAATGCCACAGAGGTATATTTTCTCTATAAGGAAAGCATCTGCCGTACGGAAAACCGAGCCAATATTATTTAGACTTCTAATATTATCAAGTATTAATATTACAGGTGTTTTTTTAGATTTTTTAAATTCATCAACAGATTTACGATCTAGCTCGCTATTCTTTAATTTACGGTTTTCCATGTCTGCAAAAATAAGAATTCACTGTTATAAAACGCATTAAGTAAAAAGGTTTTGAGCCCCTTATTTCTATAAAAATTCGTAAATTTAAGAGTGTACCATTCAGTATTAAGCGTATAGATTTATCTTAATTTTTTTATCATGAAAAGAATATTAATTCCTATTGATTTTTCTAAAGGTGCTTATAATTCTATTGAATATGCTGTACAACTTTATAAAAATGAACCTTGTACATTTTATCTGATTAATACTATTTACAATGCAGATTTTATATTACACAGTAGCATATATGAAGTTTACAGAAACAATTCGCAATCTGGCCTCATGGAAGTTAAAGAGCAGATTGAAAAAGAGTATCCTAATACAAATCACACCATAGAGATCATCTCATCATATAACACACTTTCTGAAGAAATTAAAATAAAGGTTGAAAAACGGGAGATTGACATGGTGGTTATGAGTACAGAAGGCGGAAGCGGCGGTGTCGAACTTTTATTTGGCACCTATACTGCACATGCCATACGTATTGCAAAATGCCCCATTCTTGTAATTCCTGCAAAATCACATTATCTGGGAATTAAACATATCTTATTCCCGTCAGATTATAAACTTACCTTATGTGAATCTAAACTCGCTTTACTTCATGAAATCGCTTTAGCACATAAGCCGGTATTACATATAATGCATGAGTCCTTTGGAGAACAGCTCACACCGCTTCAGGAAGAATCACGCGCCGCAATTGATGGCTATTTTAAAGAAGTAGATCACCATTTTCATAGCATGAGTAAAGACAGTGTTTTAAATGCCATCTATGGTTTTAATCAAAAACACCCTACAGATCTTGTGGTAATGGTTAAAAACAAGCATACCTTTTTAGAAAAAATCCTGTTTAAATCTACAGTAAATGAAGTATCCTATTACGTGAAAATTCCATTTCTGGTACTTCCTTCAGAAAACTATGAAGTTTAAATAAAAATCTTAATTACTTTTAATAACTCTTCGTAGTAAATTCTGCTTTAAAGACTTTCATTTTATAATTTAGCAGATCAATTTTTTTAGGCTCAAAAACCCGATTTTATGTCTGCCAAAGAAACAAAAAAGGTTACGCCTTTAATGAAACAGTACAACACCATCAAGGCAAAATATCCTGATGCGCTGTTGCTTTTTCGCGTAGGCGATTTTTATGAAACCTTTGGAGAAGATGCTGTGCGCAGCTCAAAGATTCTGGGTATTGTATTAACACAGCGCAATAACGGGAGTGATCGTAAAGAGCTTGCTGGTTTCCCCCATCATTCTTTAAACACCTATTTGCCTAAACTTGTAAAAGCCGGTTGTCGCGTAGCGATTTGCGACCAGCTTGAAGATCCTAAAGCAACTAAAACCATTGTAAAACGTGGCGTTACAGAGCTTGTAACTCCCGGTGTCGCACTTAATGACGAAGTTTTACAATCAAAAAGCAACAACTTTTTAGGGGCTGTGCATTATGGCAAAAGGCTAATAGGCATCTCTTTTCTGGATGTTTCTACCGGCGAATTTTTAACCGCTCAGGGTGATATAGAATATATTGATAAGTTGCTTCAGAATTTTGGGCCGAGTGAGTTACTACTAAGTAAAGCTTCAAAAAAAGATTTTCAAGCCGATTTTGGTACAGATTATCACACTTTTTACCTCGAAAACTGGGTTTTTCAGACCGATTATGCCCATGAATCTTTGCACAAACATTTTAATGTAAAAACGTTAAAGGGTTTTGGAATACACAATTTAGAAGAAGGAATCATAGCTTCGGGAGCCGTTTTACACTATCTAAGTGAAACGCGACATAATAAACTTCAGCATATTTCACGCATAAGCCGCATTGCCGAAGATGAGTATGTCTGGATGGATCGTTTTACCATACGCAATCTTGAACTTTATCAAGGCACAACACCTAAAGCGATCACGCTGCTTGATGTTATTGATAAAACTATATCGCCAATGGGCGGAAGACTTTTAAAAAGATGGTTAGCGCTTCCGCTGAAAAATATAGATGCTATAAAACAGCGACAGGAAGTGGTAAGTTATTTGCTGCGCGAAACAAAATCTTTTGACAAGCTCACAAACCGAATTAAACAAATAGGTGATGTAGAGCGCTTAATATCAAAAGTGGCCACGGGCAAAGTCTCACCCAGAGAAGTTATTCAGCTTAAGAATTCGCTTGAGGCTATGATTCCTATAAAGGCTTTAGCAACCAACTGCGAAAATGAAGCGCTGCAAATAATGGGATCTCAAATAAATGATCTCGATCACCTTCGGTCAAAAATAAAGGAAACGCTTAATGAAGAAGCGCCTGTGCAGGTGCTTAAAGGAAATACAATTGCTAAAGGTTTTCATGAAGAACTGGATACGCTGCGCGGATTAGCATTCTCAGGAAAAGATTATCTGGATAAAATGTTGATTCGGGAAACAGAACGCACCGGGATTACCTCCTTAAAGATCGCTTCAAATAATGTATTTGGTTATTATATAGAAGTGCGCAATACGCATAAAGATAAAGTTCCTGAAGAATGGATACGTAAACAAACTTTAGTAAACGCTGAACGTTACATTACGGAAGAACTTAAGGAATATGAAGCGAAGATTTTAGGTGCAGAAGAGCGGATTTTAGCCATCGAACAGCAGCTTTTTGGCCAACTTGTAAGCTGGATGATGCAATTTATAGAATCTGTACAGGCAAACGCCATCTGTATTGCACAGATAGATTGTCTTTGCAGTTATGCCTGTTTAGCGCAGCAAAATAATTACGTAAGACCAGAAATTGATGAAACTTACGAGCTTGATATTATCGAGGGCAGGCATCCGGTAATAGAAAAGCAATTGCCACTTGGCGAACCGTACATTGCCAACGATGTTTATCTTGACAGAGAAACTCAGCAAACTATCATGATTACAGGCCCTAATATGTCTGGTAAATCGGCTATTTTACGACAAACCGCGCTTATCACATTACTGGCTCAAATGGGCTGTTTTGTTCCGGCAAAAGCTGCTCGCATAGGAATTGTAGACAAAATTTTCACCCGCGTAGGCGCCAGCGATAATATCTCAATGGGCGAATCTACTTTTATGGTAGAAATGAATGAAACAGCGAGTATTCTTAATAATATTTCAGACCGCAGCCTTGTTCTTCTAGATGAAATAGGCCGTGGCACAAGTACTTATGACGGGATCTCCATCGCTTGGGCAATAAGCGAATACTTACATGAACACCCTGCACGCCCTAAAACCTTATTTGCAACGCACTATCATGAGCTTAATGATATGTGTGAAACTTTTTCGCGCATAAAAAACTATAATGTTTCAGTTAAAGAACTTAAAGACAATGTATTATTCCTGCGAAAATTAATTCCCGGAGGAAGTGCTCATAGTTTTGGTATTCATGTCGCAAAAATGGCGGGAATGCCGCAACAAGTTCTTCACAGAGCTAATAAAATGCTGGAAAAACTGGAGAAATCACACGGAAAACAGGAAACCAGCAATACTTTAAAGCAAGCGGCTCAAGATGAGATGCAGCTAAGCTTCTTTAACCTTGACGATCCTTTACTGGAAGAAATTAAAGACGAAATACTTAATACTGATATAGATACGCTCACACCTGTAGAAGCTTTAATGAAACTTAATGAGATAAAAAGAATGCTAATACGCAACAAAAAAAGTCAGGTTTCATAATCTTATAATTTTTTAGTGAAAAATACTTTGCAAATTGTATAATTCTTGTAAATTTGCATCCGCATTAATCAATAGATTATGTAATGCGAAAGTAGCTCAGGGGTAGAGCATCACCTTGCCAAGGTGGGGGTCGCGGGTTCAAATCCCGTCTTTCGCTCTTCGCCCTCCAAAGGAGGGTTTTTTATAAGAACCACGCTCGGGTGGTGGAATTGGTAGACACGTTGGACTTAAAATCCAATGAACATTAGTTCGTACGGGTTCAAGTCCCGTCCCGAGTACTGAAACCCTCTTTATCTTATTGATTTAGAGGGTTTTTTGATTTTAAACCAAAAGTATCGGTTCAATAATTCAATTTATGTGAAGTGTCTGCAATTTTAATGCTTAAAAATAAAATTCAGAATCAAGCTACCTTAATAATTCCGGCGACAAACTATAACGATTTTTATCACAATAAATCTATAAAATAAATTTTATAGCGGAAAAAATTCATTTTATAAAGTAGCTTTACAGTGCTTTTAAAATTAGAAATACTTAACTTACATCACTTATTATCAATAACTTAAAATAAATAGAGTTATTAATTTATAGACTGTTTATGATTTTTAATAAATTATAATACGAATTTTTCAGTTTAGTTCGTTTCTATTAATTACTGTATTATACATGTACTTTCGTACGCGCTATAATCGTTCTAAGCAACCCGTACATTCTATATATTTTAAAAATTTCAACCATGCATATTTCTCTCCTTCCATCCGCTACATTTTCAACTAATCAAAATTCAATAGAACATCTGCTTAATGTAAAAACTTTTGACTCGTCCTTTTATCAGTTAATAAAAAGTGATGAAGCCAATGGTTGTAATACGTATGAACAAAAGTATTTTTTCAAAAAATTGGGGTTATTTGATATGGTTTTAATTCATCATTTTTATGATGAAATGAAAGTTATCTACACGTACTACAACAAGAATAATTCTAGACCTGTTAGCAGCATTAAACATTTTTTAATTCAATTACAAAAATTATACGGTACAGATGAACATAATCTTCACCGTTTCAGAAGTGATGATTTAGCAGAAATAAGCGATAAAAAATTCACCTGGATAGGCAGAAAATGGCTTAATGTAAATGAAAATGTTG
>JBALXG010000108.1:0-7801 GCA_036961055.1 Leeuwenhoekiella sp.
TAAAGGTGCGCATTATGATCATTTTGCCAATTTCTTCAACGCTATAAGAAATGATGGGACTGTGGCCGAAAATCCGGTTTACGGCTTTAGAGCAGCCGCGCCGGCACTTCTTTGTAATGAAAGCTACCGCTTAAATAAGTTTATGGAATGGGATCCTAAAAAAATGCAGGTAATTTAAATAAAATCAAAAATGAATACAAAAATTATATTCAGTTTATTAATTATTGGGCTCGTAAACTCTTGTAAGAATGAAAACAAAGCAAGTGATACTGAAGCTGAAATTTCTGAAACTGCAGAATTAAATCCAGCAGCACAAAATGAAAATTCAGAGTGGATTGCGCTTTTTGACGGCAACTCTGCAGATGGCTGGAGAAGTTACAATGGTGAGCAAGGTTCTGGTTTGCCAGACGGCTGGGTAATAGAAGACGGCACCTTAAAATCTTTAGGAAAAGGAGGCGATTTAGGAGGAGATATCGTTTATGAAAAAGAAAAATTTGATGAATTTGAATTAGAACTTAAATGGAAAATTTCTAAAGGTGGTAATAGTGGGGTTTTTTATCACATCATAGAAAATAGAGAACATGATGCGCCTTACTGGGCTGCGCCTGAGTATCAAATAATAGACCAAGTAGGATTTCCTGAGAAACTGGCTCCCTGGCAAAGTATTGGAGCCGATTATGGTATGTATAATCCCGATTTTAAAGAAGACGAGTTAAAGGAAATTGGCGAATGGAATACTTCTAAGATACGCTTTACTAAAGACAAAGTAACCTACTGGTTAAATGGAGAAAAAACTGTAGAATTTACACCTTGGTCTCAGGATTGGGAAGAACGCAAAGCCTCCGGTAAATGGAAAGATTATCCTGACTATGGTAACGCAAAAACAGGTTTAATAGGTTTGCAGGATCATGGCAGTAATATTTGGTTTAAAGGCATTAGAATCAAAAAGTTGTAACCATGAAAGCTAAAGTATTCTTCGCCCTTTTTTTGCTAATTGCAGGAATAGCCCATGCGCAAAATAAAGAACTATTTAATGGAAAAAATCTTGATGGCTGGGAAATATATGGAACTGAAAAATGGTATGTGAAAGATGGCTTACTCATTAGCGAAAGTGGACCAGACAAACAATATGGCTATCTGGCCACTACGAAAGAATATGAAAATTTTGAATTAGAATTACACTTTTTACAGGAAGCTGATGGTAATAGCGGCGTCTTTTTTAGAAGTTCTATAGAAGGTACAATAATTTCAGGTTGGCAAGTAGAAGTTGCTCCTCCAGATAAATTTGCCGGAGGTATTTATGAAAGCTATGGTCGCGGCTGGTTAATTAAACCTGATCCTGAAAAAGAGAATATCCTGAAATATGGAAAATGGAATGCCTTAAAGATAAAAGTTGAGAATGATGAGGTTACTACTTCTCTTAACGGCGTAATGATGGTGAATATCACAGATGAAAAAATAGGAAAAGGAAGAGGTAAGATCGCTCTACAGATTCATGATGGTGGCGGAATTAAAGTTTTTTGGAAAAATATTTTCCTAAAGGAATTATGATTTTAAAGATCCGTCAATGGGCCTGTTACAGACTTATGAACATTTTCCCCCGTATCTGTCTGTGAATTTCCAAAATTGCATCATAAAATTATAATCGAGTACTACTATTGAACGCCTATATAATTTCACAGCGATTTAGGAATAAGAAAATACAAGGTAATTCACCATCTCACATGCATTTCTTTAATGCAGCATATCCTTCGTAGAGGTTTACACAATTTATAATTAGCCTGAACTTCCTTATTTTTTTGTAAATCCCTATCTGAAAGGGGTTAATTATTCAGTTGAATAGCTAGCAATAGCTACTCTTCATAATTGAAGTAGATTTCAGCTTATAAAAAGCTTTCTTAATTTTGGACAAAAGCTGTTGACACAGAAGTTTTAAAAAATTAGAATTGTTGCTTAAATATTTATAACCTCACTTTCAATTACTCAAATTACCACATCAAAGTAATAGATGAAAACTAAATAACATCTCTAATGCCTTGTAAGGACTGGTATTGTAGGTAATGCTTCAAAATTGATGGAGAGTTGCAACAAATGTGTTACTCATATTCTATTTGTGCTGATATATTTGTGAACAAGCATTTAATAATCTATTACAGATATTTCTCTTGCAATCGATTGCGTGAACTTTAAACAAAATAAATCAAATTTTTTCAGACGTCTCTATCAATCGATGTAGTAGAATTAGGATTATCCATCTCTAAACATGTTATTAATATAAATATGACAATGACAAATTATCTATTTAATAAATTAAACTTTAAAGTAAGAGGTCTACATCTCACATTATTTTTGAGTTTATTTACTCTAACTGCGCTAGCGCAAAATAACGTCTCAGGTACGGTATCTGATGAGACTGCTCCGCTTCCCGGAGTATCCATACTATTGAAAGGGACAAGTAATGGTGTGGTTACGGATTTTGATGGTAATTACTCTATTAATGATGTTCCTTCTGATGGTGTACTTGTTTTTAGTTTTGTAGGTTTTAAAACAAAGGAAATACCAGTAAATAATCAAACTCAAATTAATACCACATTAGAGTTGGACGTATCTTCTCTGGATGAAATTGTGGTGGTGGGTTATGGTAAAATGAAACGAAGTGACTTAACAGGATCTGTAGTTTCTGTTTCAAGTAAATCTATAGAACAGTCTGTTCCTACAACGATTGATCAGGTATTGCAGGGTAGAGCCGCGGGGGTGCAAATACAGCAAAACAGTGGAGCGCCCGGAGCTAGTTCTTCAATTCGTATACGTGGTATTAGTTCCTTAAATGGATCAAATGAACCCATTTTTGTTATAGATGGGGTTATAATTGATAGTTCTACAGGATCAGGAAGTCAAAATGCTTTAGCCTCAATAAATCCTTCAGATATTGTTTCTCTTGATGTATTAAAAGATGCTTCGGCTACGGCTATTTATGGATCCAGAGCAGCTAACGGAGTTATTATTATTACAACAAAACGCGGTAAAAATGGTCAAACTTCAATTACTTATGATGGTTATATAGGGTTTCAGGAAATACCTAAAAATTTAGACCTGCTTAATCTTCAGGAGTATGCGATACATAAAAATACTCGGGCAGATTTAGGCATTGTCCAGCGGGATCCCAATTTTATTCGTCCAGATTTGCTTGGCGAGGGTACAGACTGGCAAGATGCTATGTTTACCAGAGCTATGATGCAAAGTCATAATTTATCAGTCTCAGGAGGTAATGAGAGCAGTACATTTGCTTTGGGAGTAGGTTATTTAGACCAAGAGGGTATTGCTCTAGGCTCATCATTTGATAGATTTAATTTAAGGGGTGTTTTTGACACTAAGGTAAAAGATTACCTGAAGCTAGGAGTGAATTTTGCATTTAATAATTCTCATCAAACCACAACAGTATCAGACCAGGCACTTATAATAACCGCTTTAAAGCAAACGCCGAACGTTGCTGTGCGCAATGCTGACGGTACATTTGATGGGCCCGATACAGACGAGTTTGTTCAAAATAATCCTGTAGGTCTGGCAAGTATTAGAGATAATCGAAATGAAAGTGCGGGTATTAGAGCAAATACCTTTGCTGAAATAGACCTCTTTGAGGGACTTTCTTTTAGAACAGAATATGCCATTGATTATAATTTTTCAAATGCATATACATTTAATCCTTCATATACTTTTGGAGCTATCGTCAACAGTGTGCGAGAAGGATCGCGTACAAAAGGATATAGCAAGTATTGGGATTTTAAAAATGTTTTGACTTATGATCGTTCATTTGGGGTTCATAATATTAATGCAATATTAGGACAAGAGTTTCAGGAATCTCATTATGAAAATTTATATGGATATCGTTCAGGATACTTAACTAATGGTGCGACAGATTTAAATGCAGGGGATGCCTTAACTGCAAGAAATTCTAATTTTAGTCAAACAAGCGCGATAAGTTCCTATTTTGGGAGGGTTTTTTACTCTTATGATGATAAGTATTTATTAACCACAACTTTGAGATATGATGGCTCTTCAAAATTTTTTAAAGATAATCGCTGGGGATGGTTTCCTTCTGCTGCGCTGGCCTGGAAAGTTTCTAACGAAGATTTTTTAAAGGATAATTCCTTTATAAATAACCTAAAACTTCGTTTAGGTTGGGGTGCAGTAGGTAATCAAAATGTACCAAATTACGCATATACATCAACCTACGCAGCTTCACCTACAATCTTTGGTACGGGATTGCTCGCATCAAATACGGCCAATCAGGATTTACAATGGGAAACAACATATTCTAGCAATCTTGGTGTAGACCTTAATCTTTTTAATAATCGTATAGAATTTATTGCAGATATCTATTATAAAAAGACTAAAAATCTGCTACTGCAATTGCCTTTACCTGCTTATGTAGGAACCACAGGAGTAGGTTCTACTTCTGCTCCCTGGGTTAATGTGGGATCTTTAGAAAACAAAGGAATTGAACTTACCCTAAATACGGTAAACGTAGACAATAATGATTTTTCATGGAGATCAAATTTTGTCTTTTCATTAAATAGAAATAAGGTTTTAGCATTAAATACCGAGACGGGAATCTTAAATAGAACGCTTCAGCAAGGTTCAGATATTACAATTGTTACACGTACTGCGGTAGGACAATCTATAGGACAATTTTATGGGTACAAGGTTATAGGCCGTTTTGAGAAAGCGACAGATTTTTATTATAAAAATGGCGATAATGAAGTAGTTCCTACAGCTTTACCTGAAGGATTAGAAATTGGTGAAAATGGTGTATGGATTGGCGATTATATTTTTGAAGATGTAAATAATGATGGTGTAATTAACGAGCAGGATCGCGATTATATAGGTAATCCTTCACCTGATTTTACTTATGGGATAGGCAACACTTTTTCTTATAAAGGGTTCGATTTAAATGTTCTTCTATCAGGAGCTTATGGTAATGAAGTAGTAAACTATCAAAGAAGATTTTTAGAAAATCCCCGGGAAAACACAAATTTGTTGCATTCTGCCTTAGGTTATGCCCAATTAGCGCTAATCAATCCAGAGGGACCTAACGATTATAGAAATGTAGAGATTGTAGGAGGAGATGGATATATGCCTCGTATTGCAGCCTCTTCAGCAGCTTCAACTTCTAATTTTAGATATAGCAATAGATTTTTAGAAGATGGTTCATACTTAAGAATTCAAAATATTTCACTTGGTTATAATTTTCCGCGAGAGTTTGTAGAGCGCTTTGGTCTTCTCAATTTTAAGATTTATACAAACCTGCAAAACGTCTACACTTTTACTAAATATTCTGGTTTTGATCCGGAAATAGGCTCCATAAATCAAGACGCGCTTCTTAGCGGGATTGATAATGGTCGCTATCCTTCACCACGTATTTACACATTAGGGATTAATGTAAATTTTTAAAAAAATAAAATGAAAACAAATAAAATAATATACACACTGCTCACTGTCATTTTATTGGCTGCTAATTATAGCTGCAGTGATGATTTAGATATAGAACCAGAAGATCAGATAACGAGAGAAAATTTTTATCAATCAGAAGAAGATTTTCAAGCGGCAACGGCACCTCTATACAATAAGGTGTGGTTTTCATTCAATGACAAGTTTTATTTTGGGCTGGGCGATGGTCGTTCTTATAATTTATATGCGCCATTTTCAGATTATGTTTATCCGTTTAGTGATTTAACCGAAACAGGTCTAACCGGTCCTTTAGTTGAGGCGTGGGGTTCATTCTACAATGTTATTCAACAGTCTAATAATGTAATTATAGGTATAAATGAAAGCGGCTTAGATGAAAGCGTTCAAAATCAATACATAGCTGAAGCGAGATTTATGAGAGGTACGGCATATTGGTATTTAGCTTCATTATGGGGTGATGCAATTATCTCTACAAATCCTACAGAACTTGTTAATAACCCTGTTGTTAATA
The DNA here is from genome assembly GCA_036961055.1 of Leeuwenhoekiella sp. Taxonomy (GTDB): domain Bacteria; phylum Bacteroidota; class Bacteroidia; order Flavobacteriales; family Flavobacteriaceae; genus Leeuwenhoekiella. The sequence continues at coordinate 5,978 of JBALXG010000108.1, forward strand.
AAAATTCCAGAGCAGATGTATACGAGTTTGCAATAAGAGATCTGGAATTTGCTGCAAAATATTTGCCAGAGCAAAGTGGGCAATCGGGACGTTTAAACAAGTATAGTGCTTATGGTATGCTATCGCGTTTTTACTTGTCTTATGCAGGTTTAAGTGATAATCCTAATAGTGGTACACGCAATCAGGAACTTCTCGATTTGGCTAAAAAAGCTGCCGAAAAAGTGATTAGTGACGGACCCTTTATGCTTATGGATGATTATGCAGATTTATTTAAAGTAGAAAATAACAACAATTCAGAATCTATGTTTGCCCTGCAATGGGTGCCTAATGGAGAATATGGAGTTAATAACCCACATCAGGCCTTTTTTGCTTTAGGATCTGAAATTACTGGTGATGATGCAGCATACGGCTATTTTACCAGAGCCTCTTATGATGTCTTACTAGAATATGAAACTAATGACACACGTCGTAAAGCTACCTGGATGGCAGATGGCGATTATTATCCTGAAATAAGTAAAGCTAATGGAGGATATACCGTAGATCATGAAAATACCTATGTAAATGTTAAAAAGGGAGTAGTAGGTTCTACTAAGGATAATCCTGCTATTTCCAGACAGAATTCAGCATTAAATACTTACATGTTACGATTGGGTGAAGTTTATTTAAATTACGCCGAAGCTGTTTTAGGTAATAATGCAAGTACTAGTGATGCTACTGCATTAATATATATAAATGAACTGCGCTCACGAGCAGGGCTCGCTGAAAAAACTAGTCTTACTTACGAAGATATTAGTCACGAGAGAAGAGTAGAATTATGTATGGAGGGTCAATTTTGGTATGATCTGGTGAGAAGATCTTATTACAAACAGCAAGAAGTAATAAATTACATTAATGGTCAAAATAGGGCGATAATAACTGCTTTCACCTATGACGCAGAAACAAACACAGTTTCAAAAGATGATACTCGTGATGATGATACTCGGGCTGTTGGTCTAGCAGATGAGGGCACTTTCATTTTACCTTATCCAGAATCAGAAGTTGTTCAAAATCCTTTATTAAGCGAGGCTCCAGTGCCTTATGAATTTACAGAAGAAAGAATAACAGACCTGTTTTGAGCATAAAATTTACAATAAATCAAAAACTTTAATTGATATGAAGGAAAGTATTTTAAATAAAAATTCCTGGATTTACATCTCCCTTATTGCGTGGATGTTTATCACATTCTTTTTTACGGCTTGCTCTGATGATGATTCTGCAGGAGGGATGATTACAATAGACACCGTGTATCTGCAAGATGTAAATTCTTCAGTTCCTGACAGAGAAGTCACATTTGCCCGTTTAGGGCAACTTTTACGTATTGAAGGTTCAGGATTTACCGGCCTTAAGAGGATTTATATAAATGGATTTCAAACCTCATTTAATCCTGTATATGTATCTAATAACTCAGTGCTCGTTCGCATTTCAGCAGACACTCCTATAGTTGAAGCAGAAGAGGATTTACGCAATACAATACGTTTGGCAAATAGTAGTAATGAGACAATAATTTCATTTGAAATCCGGTCATCACCTCCTACAATAACTAATATCTCTAATACATTACCAAACCCCGGTGAAGAAATAACCGTATTTGGGACTGGTTTAATTGAAGTTTCTAAAGTTGTTTTCCCAGGTAATGTAGAAGTAACAGCTGGGATCACCAATGACGAAGTAGATGGCGAATTTTTTACAGTTACTATGCCAGAAGGAGTTTCTGAAAGCGGCGGATCACTTTACATTGAGACTGCTAATGGCGGTGCTTACTCACCAGCCTATTTCAATTTTAAA
>JBALXG010000109.1:0-7794 GCA_036961055.1 Leeuwenhoekiella sp.
CTATGGCATTCCAGCCTATACCTGTAGAATGTTGATTAACTGAAGACTGACTGGTTCCCAGGATATTAGAAATTTCTTCTTCACTGGTTCCCAGCAGTTTGTGGTAAACTACCTCGCATTGACGGCGGGTTGCTTTTATAAGCATAAAATCAAGCAATGCAAACAGTGCTTCAAACCGCTGATTAAGTGCTTCATCTTCTGCGACAAATAGCAGTGTGTTTTTAATAGTCACGCGCTCTTTATTATGTGTACTTTCTTCATTAATTCTGCGACCGCTCAGGTAAATTGCTTCTCCATCTATAATTCCTTTTTCAGGATCATAACGTGAGAGTTCACCGTAGCCTATTGCCAGGCGTATCCCATATTCTTCAAAGAATTTATGTCTGCTTGTTTTTGCTGCAAAATCACGTGATTTTATAAAGGTTTTGATCAATAATGCAATGCGTAATGAATCTTCCGGAGTAGGAACAGCGCACTCAAGATAGTCGCCTTTTATAAGCCTGCTGAATGTGTCAAAATTAAGATGAAGCGTCTCAAATAGTTGCTTTAAATCTGCTTCAAGCTCATTTTTTCCTGCATCTGCAAGACTGGTAAATGCGATAATATCGCCAGATATGACTGCTTTTTTATTCATATTCATATCAAATATAAGCTAAATAACTTATAAAGTACATTTATAAGCTTATAAACTTATATTAAGTGTTTATAAGCTTAATAGCTTATAAAATATGTTTATAAGGAAAAGATCTTATATAGTGATTATTTCAGCATTTGTTTTAAAGCTTCAGTATCGTAAGCTTTACTATTTTTTATTACCCAGGTAATGTTTTCGGTTTGTGTGATATCCTTCAGCGGATTTCCCGATAATAGTACTAAATCAGCCGATTTTCCTACTAAAACAGCAGGTTTTTCCTTTTCGAGAAATCGAGCCCCATTTAATGCTGAAGTCTGTAACGCTTCAAGTGGCGTAAGTCCGGCATCAACTAAAGCTTTTAATTCCTTATGTAAAGAAATACCAGGATATATGTAAGAGTTGAAAGCACCGCAATCTGAACCAGCAAGTAAAGAAACTCCATTATCCTGAAGTTTACCGGCAAGATCTACAAAAGTAGAATCAAGTTTTTTGCGCATCGTTACAAATTCTGGTGCAGCATTCAGCGCGCTGGTGATACGACCAGAATATGTTTTCTCGATTCCCTTGCCCATATAATCGAGATACTTATCTTTTGAATGATTTTCTTCGTCAAGATAACTAAGCGTGTGACCAATATATAAAGTAGGCACAACAAAGACATTATTGTCGACTAACTTCTTAAACTGAATTTGAGCCACAGAATCAGAATAGGTTTGCATAACCTGTGAGAGCGAGGACCAGAATGATGTTTTGCCTTTTTTAACGGCTTCGGTTATCTCTTTTTCTTCTAAAGAGCAGCCTTTTAAAACATAATATAGATGTTCGCTAGCGCCTATTCCGGCTTCAATTGCTTCATCAAGTGTAACGGTAAACGGCATGTGGCCGCTGGTGATCATTCCACGATCTGTAGCTTCCTTAATAGCCTTTAAATACATATCGCCGCTAATGCTGCTTTCGTAAAGTTTGACAAAATCAACATTTAAGGCTTGTAAAGAATCAAGTGCTTTTGTGACATCTTCATCTGTACTTACTTCAAGAGAACCGGCCCATCGTGCGCTGGGACCGTCAATTTTAGGCCCAGAAGTATAAATAGTTGGCCCTACAAGATCACCTGCGGCTATTTCTTTTTGCCAGTCGTGAATTTTATTTGTCATATCGCCGCCACATTCACGTACTGTTGTAATTCCGTTTGCGATAAATAAATTCAGAAAATTTTTATTAGCAGAAACAAGTGAATCGCCTCCGCGAAAGTGAACATGATTATCCCAAAACCCGGGAAGTAAATATTGACCTTCTCCATCTATATTTTGCGCTGCCTGACTGGTCACAAGATCGCGCGTTGAGACAATAGAGTGAATGGTATCACCCACAATAAAAACCGACTGCCCTTTTGTGATATCGCCCGTTTCAAGGTCTATTATATTAACGTTATGAATGGCGAGGTCAAAATTAGGAACCTGTGTCTGGCAACTTAAAAATAAAAGGAGCAGAGGGAGAGCAGCAAATAGTTTTTTCATGCTTTAAAAATAGAAAAGTTCGCCGTCATATCACACCTATAAAAGATTTGAAGTTTTCAAAAGAGAAAAAATTTTCAACCTTAATTAATTTTCACTTCAGATTTACAGATTTGGAATTTTCTCACGTGATTTATTAGTAAATTACCTGTTCTATTAATAGCCACACCAACCAATTATGAAAAGAATAGCTTGTTGCATCATTTTAATATCTGCCTTAAATGCATGTAAATCGCCTGAAAATGATCAAAAATCGGTAGATAATGAGCCAAAAGTAACCGTAGCAAACGGTGAAATAGAAGGAACGTATGACAGTGATACTGGTTTAAATATGTATTTCGGTATTCCTTATGCAAAACCACCGGTAGGCAATTTGAGGTGGAAAGCGCCGCAGCCTGCAGAAAACTGGGAAGGGGTGAAGGAGACTAAAGAATTTGGCAATCGCCCGGTACAGGTTAAACTGTGGGACGATCTTATTTACCGTTCTAAAGCAATGAGCGAGGATTGTTTATACTTAAATGTATGGGCTCCCGCAACCGAAAAACCAGAATCTCTGCCTGTTTTAGTTTATATCTATGGCGGTGGTTTTATGGCTGGTGACGGCTCTGAGTTAAGATATGATGGCGCTAGTCTGGCTCAAAAGGGAATGGTGGTTGTAACCCTCAATTACCGTTTAAATATCTTTGGTTTTATGGTGCATCCTGAACTTTCGGCAGAATCGCCTGAGCATGCTTCAGGAAATTACGGACTTTTAGATCAGGTTGCTGCCCTCAAGTGGGTAAAAAATAATATAGCTTCCTTTGGTGGTAACCCTGATAAAATAACCATTGGTGGTGAATCTGCAGGTTCTATTTCTGTAAGTTCATTAATGGTTTCGCCATTATCACGTGATTTAATCGCAGGCGCGATAGGTGAAAGCGGTGCAGCTATAAATCCTACTTTGGCTCCTGTGCCACTGGCAGATGCAGAAGCTGCAGGAACTGATTTTGTAGAAAAGACTGGGAAAAAATCATTTGCCGAACTTAGAGCTCTAAGCACAGAAGACCTTTTTGAAAGCTATAAATCAGTACAAAATACCCGATTTCCCACCGTTTTAGATGGATATTTTTATCCTAAAACAGTTACTGAAATATTTAATGCGGGTGAGCAGGCAAAAGTGCCGGTTTTACTGGGCTGGAATTCTGCTGAAACTGGAGCCGGCTCATTTATGCAGGGTAAAGAGGCAACAGAAAAGAATTTTGTTGCGCGAGTAAAAGATGCTTATTCTAATGATTCTAAAAAAGTGTTAGAACTTTATGCGCACAGCACGCCAGAAGAAGTTGACTCATCTGCTACCGCCCTAGCTTCAGATAGTTTTATCGCCTTTAGTACCTGGAAGTGGTTTGACCTTGCGCGCAAAAACAGCGATGCAGCGGTTTACCGTTATATGTTTAGTAAAATACGACCAGGACTAAAAGCAGACACGACAAATCAGGCTTCTCCATTAGGCGCACCACACGCTTCTGAAATAGAATATGCTCTGGGAAATCTGGATTATATAGAAGCACGAGAATGGACAGACGATGACCATAAAGTCTCTGAAACCATAGAAGATTATTTTGCCAATTTTATTAAAACGGGAAATCCCAATGGTGAAGGTTTACCACAATGGCCTGCTGCAAATGCTAATGATGATGAGCCGGAAGTAATGATTATAAATACAGAATCTAAAGCTGTAAAAGCGACTCATGATGATAGATATCGTTTTCTGGATGGGTTTTACAGCTCAGACAAGTAATTATTAGTAATGCAATAAATTTGAAACTAAAAGACCAGAATAGTAAGGAATATCAATCCCCGAATAATTATTTCGGGGGTCGTAAAAAATTGTGGAATTAACAGCTAACCCTTTAAATAATCAATAACAGGATTGTCTGATTTGATGCGTATTTCTGGTTCTTTTTTTTCGGTTTGAAAAGTGATGCGGATGATTTTGAGATCCTTAAAATCAGGATCCAGATATTTTACTGATGCGAGTAACTCTTCATTTACATAGATGTAGTAAGAGTCATCAATCTTTATGTTATCCAGATTATCAATAACTTTATTGTTTATAAAGATTAACATTGAAGGATCGCATTTTGAATAAGGTGTGTAACTTTTTATAATATCATCTACTGTAAGAAAGGTGAATTCTTTATTAGCAGTTTGAATAAAAACCTCGCCATTTTCTGAGTCTTTATTGATGTAGATTGAATCAATTCTTGAAGGATTAATATGTACACTTTTTATGTCAACTTTCTCTGAATTCAAATAAAAGTGGGGTTCTTTTTTAGAATGCTGACTATAAAGACAGGAGCAATAAATAAAGCACAGTATAAATAGGCTCCGGTATTTCATAAAATCAATTTTAAATCACTTCTGCGCTTTTTTGAGAGCTCATAATATAAAAAAAGTCATGAATTTAAACATGTCTTTTTTAACCATAATTTGATATTTTATTTAACTTTTTTTGAGTTGATATAAAAGTCTGGATCTATTTCAATATTTATGATATTTGAATCCATTTTTTTGGTTTTCCATTCAGCTTCAGGATAGATCCAATCTGATTTTCCATTTATAGTAACTCGTAAAGGCATATCAAAATCAGGGACTATTTCGCTATAGCGAAAAACCAGATTTTTGCCTTCGACCTTAAACTCAAGCAAGGGTATTTTTATTGTACGTAAATATTGATCAAAAAATTGAGAGAGGTCAATGCCAGATTCTTTACTTATATAGTCTTCAATTTGTTTAGTAGAAACAGTTTGATGGTAAAATGTTTTATTTAAACCACGCAAAATTGATCTCCATTTTTCATCATCATCAATTAATTGGCGCAGGGTATGTAGCATATTTGCACCCTTATAGTACATATCGCCGCTACCTTCATAATCAACGCCATACTTTCCTATAATTGGACGGTCATTGCTTATAATTGCGCGAGTGCCGCGCACATATTCTGAAGCTGCTTCTTTACCATAGTAATAATCTATAAAGAGATTTTCAGAGTAGGCGGTAAAACCTTCATGTATCCACATATCTGCAACATCGCTGTCTGTAATATTATTTGCAAACCACTCGTGACCAGATTCATGAATGATAATAAAATCAAATTTTAATCCCCAGCCGGTTCCAGACAAATCACTACCTAAATACCCATTTTCATAATGGTTCCCGTAAGTCACAGAACTTTGGTGTTCCATTCCCAGATAAGGTACTTCAACAAGCTTGTAACCATCTTCATAAAAAGGGTATGGACCAAACCAATATTCAAAAGCCTTAAGCATTTTAGGCACTTGTTTAAATTGCTTTTTGGCCTTTTCAAGATTTTCTTTTAGAACGTAATAATTAAGCGCTAAATCTCCTTTTTCACCTTCAAAAGTGTCTGAAAAATGAGCATAATCGGCTATATTTATATTTACGCCGTAACTGTTAATTGGATTTTTTACAGCCCAGTGAAATGTGCTTGTATCTGTTTGATTGGTAGAATCTATAAGTTTTCCATTTGAAACAGCCATTAACCCTTTGGGGACTGTCGCTTCAACAACGAGGCTATCTACTTCATCATAAGGATGATCTTTGTTGGGCCACCAGATTGAAGGGCCAATGCCTTCATTAGAATTTGCTGCAAAAACCTGTCCTTTACTATCATTTTTCCATGTCCAGCCACCGTCCCATGGCGGATTCACAGCCACACGTGGAGTGCCTTCAAAAGTGAGTTTTAAACTTTTTACATCTCCTTTTTCTTGTTTCGCTTTAAGTGAAATAAAATAAGCGCTTCCTTCTTTCTTATACGTAAGTTTTACGCCATCCTGAGTTGCAGAAAGCAATTGCATAGGCTGTTGCAAATCAATCTGAATGGTTTGATAGGGTTTCAAAACTTTATACGTAACCGTGTTTGTACCCGAAATATATTTCTTATCCGGTTCGACTTTTACATTAAGATCATAATGACTTAAATCCCACCATTCTCTTTCCGGAGTTATGCTACCTCTCAAACTATCAAGGCGAGTAAATTCCTGAGCAGATAGTTGATAATTAACTGTGATTAAAAACAGAAAAAAAAAAGCGATTTTAGGGCTCATAAGGGTATTATTAATGGGTTTATAGCCGATTTTTTTTATAATGGCGAATATAGGGATAAATTATTTTTATAATTCCGTTAAGTGATACCAGACAATTAATCACTTTGCCTAATTAATTTACGAATGATAACTTCTCGTGAAGGTCAATAACTTCTAAAAAAGATAAGGTTAAAAGACTTATATGCTTTAATTTCTAATAATCTAATGCTTGAAAAATCCCTTAAACTGCCTCAGCGATGTTATTGGTCGAATTCTTTTTTATTTCTGAAATTTCTTAATAAGATTTACGATACTGCACCACATCAAAACACTTTTATGGCAAAATTTAACCTGTCAACCTTCTATGTTGTTATTGCTCTTTGCATAACACATTTTGTTACAGCACAAAATCGATATGAGCTTAATACAGACTGGTTCTGTAACCCAATTAAGGAAACTAAAGCTGACGGATACGAACTTTCTAAAACCTCATTTTCTACTAAAAGATGGATGCCGGCTACCGTACCAGGAACGGTGCTTACTACGCTGCTTGATAACAAGAAAATCCCCGATCCATTCTACGGAATGAATAATGAAAAAATTGATGATATTTATGATGTGGGGCGTGAGTTTTACACGTACTGGTTTGTTAAAAACTTCACTGAAACTGCCAAAAAAGGCGAACAGGTTTGGTTAACGTTTAGAGGAATAAACTACAGCGTAGATATTTTTATTAATGGAAAAAAGGTAAATAAAGAACCGTTTAAAGGAATGTATTTGCGTAAGAGCTTTAACATTAATAATTTTCTTTCTTCTAATGGGAAAAACAGGTTAGCCATTTTGGTTCATCCAGTAGATGAAGTTGGTAATCCTAATGGCGGGCAAGGTGGTGATGGTACAATCGCAAAAAATGTTTCCTCGCAATACGTCGCAGGATGGGATTGGATACAGCCTATACGTGACCGAAACACTGGTATTTGGGATAAAGTGTTTATTGAAAAGACAAATGCTGTAAATCTCAAAAATCCTCATATTATTACCCTTGTTGATGGCGTACGATCTCCTGGAGAATATCAAAATCCTGCTGTTTTAAAAGTCTCTGCAGAATTAGAAAATGCTTCTTCTCAACCTGTAAATGGGACACTTCAATACAGTTTGAGTGGCAATACAATTACTCAAAAAGTAACGCTTCCTGCAAACAAAACTTTAGAATTCTCACTACCTGATTTTACTATGGAAAACCCCAAATTATGGTGGCCCAATGGTTATGGAGAACAAAACTTATATGATATAAATATTGAATTTTCTATTGGAGGAGAAATTTCTGATAGTGAGAAAGTAAGCTTTGGTGTACGTGAAATTCAAACCGAATGGAATGAGCATACCCGAAGCAAGCAGATTTCAGTTAACGGTCAAAAAATATTTATTAAAGGCGGAAACTGGATCATGTCTGACGCTATGTTGCGTTTATCAAAAGAACGCTATGATGCAGAAATACGCTTTCACAGCGATATGAATTTAAATTTGATTAGAATCTGGGGAGGATCTCTTACTGAACGCC
>JBALXG010000010.1:0-18796 GCA_036961055.1 Leeuwenhoekiella sp.
ATTCTATGTTCAGTCAGCATGCTAAATGGCTAAAAGTAACTGCAGAGTTACCATGGAGAAGAAAAATAGCATCACTTAATTACTTACTTGCTTCTCACGTCTGGCAGCAGGATCATAATGGTTTTACACATCAAGATCCCGGTTTTTTGGATCACGTAATTAGTAAAAAAGCAGATATTGTAAGGGTTTATTTACCACCAGATGCCAACTGCCTGCTTTCGGTTTTTGATCATTGCCTACGAAGCAGAGACTACGTAAATGTAGTTGTGGCAGGTAAACACCCACTACCGCAATGGCTTTCTATAGACGCTGCCGTAGTACATTGTACAGAAGGTATTGGCATCTGGCAATGGGCCAGTAACGACCAGGGTTCTGAACCGGATGTGGTAATGGCCTGTTGTGGCGATACACCAACACTTGAATTACTGGCTGCAGTATCTATATTACACGAAAATCTTCCTGAAATAAAAATACGAGTAGTGAATGTAGTTGATCTGATGAAATTACAATCCAGTTCAGAACATCCGCATGGATTAACAGATAAGGATTATGATTCGATATTTACCAAAGATAAGCACATCGTTTTTAACTTTCACGGTTACCCATGGCTTGTACACCGTCTTACTTATCGTCGTACAAATCGTAATCTTCATGTGCGAGGGTATAAAGAAGAAGGCACTATTACAACCCCTTTTGATTTGCGGGTTCAAAATGAAATTGACCGTTTTCATTTGGTGATTGATGTTATCGACCGTTTGCCCAATTTAGGAAGTAAGGGAGATTATTTGAAACAACAATTGCAGGATAAACTAATTGAACATAAACATTATGTTCATGAACATGGAAAAGATTTACCTGAAATTCTCAACTGGACATGGAAAAACAAATAAATAAGCAACTATTAAAAGATACCATAGAGCAACTCTTTGCAGGCAACAAAGGGTTACTGGCTATGGATGAGAGCAACCAAACCTGTAATAAGCGTTTTGCAGCGGCGGGAATTCCTCAGACCGTTGAAATGAGGCGCAGCTATAGAGAACTAATTATTAAAACTACAGGATTAAATGAAAGTATAGGCGGTGCTATTTTGTACGACGAAACTATTAGACAGCAAACGAAAGACGGGACTGTATTCACCGATTTATTACTGAAAGCAGGCATTATTCCCGGAATAAAAGTTGATATGGGTGCCAAACCTATGGCAGGGTTTAACGATGAAAAAATTACAGAAGGTCTGGATGGTTTGCGGGAGCGTTTAGCCGAATATAAAAAAATGGGTGCACGTTTTGCCAAGTGGCGTGCGGTGATTACAATTGGTGATGGTATCCCAACCACGGCAAATATAAAAGCAAATATTCATGCCCTTGCAAGATATGCCGCTTTATGTCAGGAAGCAGATATAGTGCCTATTGTAGAACCAGAAGTGGTGATGACCGGCAATCATACTTTACAGCGCTGTTATGAGATAACAGAGCATGTTTTAAAACTACTATTTTACCAGTTCTATCAATTTCACATTGATCTGGAAGGAATAATCTTAAAACCGAACATGGTCATAACCGGAACTGAATGTCCTATGCAAAATAGTGTTGATGAGGTTGCAGAAGCAACTATACGCTGCTTGCTGGCATCAGTCCCTGCAAGTGTGCCTGCCATTGCTTTTTTATCAGGCGGTCAGTCGCCTGAGGAAGCCGCTGCACATTTAAATGCTATGCATACTAAATTTAAAGACCGCTTACCGTGGATAGTTACGTTTTCTTTCGCGAGAGCCATTCAGCAACCTGCTTTAGATGTCTGGAAAGGAAAAGAGGAAAATGTAAAAGAAGCCCAAAAATTGTTATATATGCGAGCTAAATGGGATGCAACTGCAAGGTTGGGAAACTATAATAGCGAGACAGAAAATAGTTCAGTTTAACAGCATTTAAAATAAATAAATTTTGACATTTAATTTTCTAAGTGCCAATTAGTAGTGTAATAAAAATTTCATAAGTATGTCTGCTACTAATTTTAATATAAATGGATTAACTGATAAGCAGGTACTTGCTGCCCGAAAAAATCATGGGAATAACAGTTTAGCCTACAAAAAAGAAAACGGATTTTTAGTAGCACTAAAAAGTCTTGCTAAAGAACCTATGGTCATTTTATTATTGGCCACATCTGCAATTTATTTTATTAGCGGGCAAACCGGAGATGGTATTTTTATGGCTTCGGCAATTCTTCTGGTTGCGGCTATTTCGCTGTATCAGGATTCCAGAAGTCGCAATGCGCTGGAAAAGTTAGAAGACCTCACTCAGCCGGTTTGTAAAGTGATACGCAATGGCGAAATAAGAGAGGTAAAAAGTGAAGAACTTGTGTTAGGTGACAGCCTGATGATTGAGGAAGGCACTGCAGTCGCCGCAGACGGGATTATTGTACATTCTAATGACTTTTCTGTAGATGAAGCCATACTTACAGGAGAATCTTTATCGGTTTATAAAGATGATAATTCTGATAAAAATGAGGTCTTCAGGGGAACAACTGTAGCCAGCGGATTAGCCATTATTACGATTACAGCAATTGGTAATGAAACCAAACTAGGCAAAATTGGAAAAAGCCTGGAAACGATTCAGGAAGAAAAAACTCCGCTTGAAATACAGATCAACAGTTTTGTAAAGAAAATGGTGATTGCAGGGATTGTTGTTTTTGCCATCGTTTGGATCATTAATTATCTGCAGTCCTATAGTTTTTCTAATAGTTTAATAAAGGCGCTTACGCTGGCGATGAGCATTTTGCCAGAAGAAATCCCCGTTGCTTTCACCACATTTATGGCGCTGGGCGCTTGGCGATTAATGAAACTGGGGATTATTGTAAAACAAATGAAAACCGTAGAGACTTTAGGAAGCGCCACTGTTATATGTACAGATAAAACTGGCACGCTTACCGAAAATAAAATGACTCTGGTAAAAGTTTTTACGCTTGCTGATTGCAAAATTACAGATACAAAAACTATAGAAACTGATGCCGAAAAAGAACTAATTCGCTTATCAATGTGGGCCAGTGAACCTATTCCTTTTGATCCTATGGAAATTTCAATTCATAAGTTTTATGAAACTTTAAGTGCTACAGATGAAAGAAAGGATTATAAAATGGTTCACGAATATCCTTTAGGTGGAAAGCCGCCTATGATGACACATATTTTTGAAAACGCTTCGGGTAACAGAATTATCGCCGCAAAAGGTGCTCCCGAAGCTATAATAAATGTTTCTGATATTAATAAAGATCAAAAACTACAAATTGAAACCGCACTAAAAACATTGAGCGGCGAGGGATATCGTGTGCTTGGAGTAGGGGAAGCCTTTTTTAAAGGTACAGATTATCCCAAGCGCCAGCAGGAATTTCATTTCACATTTAAAGGAATAGTTGCATTTTATGACCCGCCAAAGAGAAATATAACTAGAGTTCTTGAAGATTTTTATGATGCAGGAATCGCGGTTAAAATTATCACAGGCGATAATGCCACGACTACAGCGGCTATTGCGAGACAAGTTAATTTTAAAGGTTACGAAAAAAGCATTTCTGGCGATGAATTGATGAATTTATCTGATACTGAAATTCAAAAAACAGTTGCAGAAATCAACGTTTTTACCCGAATGTTTCCGGAAGCAAAACTAAAAATTATTGAAGCTTTTAAGTCGAATAACGAAATAGTTGCGATGATAGGCGACGGTGTAAATGACGGCCCCGCACTTAAAGCAGCTCACATAGGCGTAGCGATGGGAAGCAAAGGCACCGAAATTGCTAAGCAGGCGGCTTCCCTGATCCTGAAGAATGATGATTTGTCTAAGCTGGTAGATGCGGTAGCCATGGGAAGACGTATTTATGCTAATCTTAAAAAAGCTATTCAGTACATAATTTCTATTCACATACCCATCATATTGACGGTATTTCTACCGCTTGCTTTAGGCTGGATTTATCCTAATATTTTTTCGCCCGTGCATATCATTTTTCTGGAATTGATAATGGGACCAACCTGCTCTATTATTTATGAAAATGAACCGATGGAAAAAAACAGCATGGTTCAAAAACCTCGAGCTTTTACCAGTACTTTCTTTAATTTTAAAGAACTTGTTACCAGTGTTATACAAGGTTTAATCATTACCTTAGGAAGCTTGCTCGTTTATAGATATGCAGTGATGCAGGGTTATAACGAGTCCCTTACCAGAACAATGGTTTTTACAGTATTAATTTCGGCTAACATAGTTTTAACGCTGGTCAACCGTTCTTTTTACTATTCTGTTTTTACTACTTTGAAGTATAAAAATAATCTCGTTTTCGTTATTATAGGCATTACAATTTGTATTACCGGTTTACTGTTTTTTATGAAACCCATAACGGTTTTCTTTCAGTTTGAAACACCAGATTTCATGCAGTTATTGATTAGTATAATAACAGGTTTTTTATCTGTTATATGGTATGAAGCCGTAAAGTGGCGAAAGCGGGTAAGAAATTAGCAATTTGGCTCTAATAAGCGGGGTAAAGACTTTAAGAATGATACTAAAAATCGCATGTAAATGGTTGAAAATCGGTCTATTCAACCCCAAAATCGCTTAAATCAGATTAGAAAAGCAAAAGAATTGAATTTTAAATATAAGTAATGAAGTAAAATTTTCAGATAAAAACCTGTCTGTAATCACTGAAAATCGCTATTTATAACCTGAAAATCAGGTTTAATACAAGAAAGGGAAAACACTCTCAACAGCAAAATATTAATTTATAGCTAACATGGTTGGGCTTGAGTTTATCATTCATCAAGCCCTTTACATTTATCTGGCATCCATTAAAAAAGCATATGTGTTTTACTCTGATAATGCTTCTTCAGTTTTTAAAAATTTGGAGAACGTTGCAAAATTGATAAAAGCTATAATTTAGACTATGGTTTGGCTATTTCAAGAACTATACGTCCACTTATATCACCCTTTCTCATATTATCAAATACAGAATTGATATCATCAAGCTTTGCTGCATGAACAGTGGTTTTTACCTTTCCTTCTAAAGCAAAGGAAATAGCTTCTTGCATATCTTTTCTTGTGCCCACTATAGAACCGCGTATTGTGGTGCCGTTAATTACAGTATCAAAAATAGGAAGATCAAAACTTCCTGCAGGTAACCCGTTTAATGAAAGTACGCCTTTACGTCTTAACGCTGAAAGGCCCTGAGTAAAGGCAATAGGAGAAGGCGCGGTGACCAGCACGCCGTGCATACCGCCAGTTTCCTTTTTAAGAAATGCACCGGGATCCTGTTCTTTCGCATTGACTGTTATATCTGCACCCAGACTTTTTGCAAGTGCAAGCTTATCGTCTGCAATGTCAATAGCTGCCACATGAAGACCCATTGCTTTGGCGTACTGAACTGCAAGGTGACCTAAACCACCAATTCCTGAAATTGCCACCCATTCTCCGGGTTTTGCTTCTGTTTGTTTTAAACCTTTGTAAACCGTTACACCGGCACAAATTATAGGAGCCATTTCTGTGAAGTTGATATTTGCAGGAAAATGAGCAACATAACGGGCATCTGCAACTACATATTCTGCAAAGCCACCATCAACGCTATACCCACCATTTTGCTGGGTTTCACAAAGCGTTTCCCAACCTGTATAACAATAGTCGCAACATCCGCAGGCGCTGTATAACCAGGGAACACCTACTACATCACCTTCTTTAATATGGTGAACATTGGGACCCAGAGCGGCTACATATCCTACGGCTTCATGACCGGGAATCAGGGGCATTTTAGGTTTTGCAGGCCAGTCTCCCTGGCAGGCATGAAGATCTGTATGGCAAACACCACAGGCAATCACTTTAACCAGAATTTGGTTTGTGCCAGGTTCTTTAACCGGCATTTCTTCAATATGTAATGGTTGTCCAAATCCATGGATAACTGCGGCTTTCATTGTTTTAGGAATCATATGATTTTATAAAATAAATGGAATTAAAAAAATGTTTATATGTTAATAAGATAAATAATTTGCTGTTTTATTTAATTTTTGGGTGGTAAGAGTCCTATTTCTGAAACGTTTTAAAGTGCTTTTTAGAACATCACTAACTTCACCTTTTAGTTTGCTGTATGCATTGAGAAACAGAAGCATATCTTTTTCTAAACGTTGATGATCTTGTTGCAGACTTTTTACCATTGCTTGTTCATCTGTGCTATCGTTAAGTATTGCGATTTCATAATGATGGGTAGTCATTTTATTGAGAAACGGAGTTAGATTTTCAAAATTCAGTTTTAATTGTTCTTTGATATCAAATGCTTTTTCCAGATCTCTGTCTGTCATTATTTGAAACGAAAATTCTCATAGCCATTCTTCAAAAACGCGGTATTCTTCTTTTATAAATTCAAGTTCGGCAATCCAGTTTACCGTTTGCTCCTGAATAAGAATATCTGGAGTTTGCCACACAGCGTGACTGTATGTTGATGCCATTTTTTTAGGTTTATAATATTTATATTTTTAATCGAAAAAAATACTTTAAGTTGTGAAGGTATTATTCAATACACCTCTCATATAAGACATCACATCACCCTTGAGAAGATAAAAAGCGGAAAAAAGACCGAAAAATCGGCTCTCAAGGGCAGAAAACTGGCTTGCCGAAGCTTCATAATGATAGGTTGCCCTGCTTATTGTATCTGGGGCCAATCCACTTTCATAGGTGTTTATATTTGCTTTAATTTCTTCAAGATCAGAGGTAATCTCTTTTAGACTCCTTTTAAATTTTAAAAATTTATCAAAGAGTATTTTAGTGCGTGGTTCAAACATATACGAGCTTAATAATTGCTTTATGAACCAGATTTCGGAATCAATAATAGCTATATCTGCTTTCCAGTTAATGTTATTTTCTGCTTCTGCTTTGTGACGTCGATTATTTAGGAATGCCGTGTTCATAATTAGGTTTTAGTTTTAATAGAATGCGCTAATTTTAGCGTCTGTCGTGCATGGCCAAAATTGGAATTTTAGAATAAAACCCAAGTTCTTTAACTAGAGGTCTGGAGAAAAGACTACCAAAAAAGCTGTGTTTTTTACTTACAAACCCTATCATATCACTGCTGCGGCTCTCAACAAAATTTGATAATGCAGTAGCAGTATTTCCTTTATGCAGGGTATGAAAACTATGGTCTATAGCAGAAAAATATAACTCAAGAAGTTTTTTATTTTCCAGTTGGCGTTCATCGAGCTTATCGTTGTAAGCCACATGCACAAAGCGTATGGAAGCACCTACAAGTTTAGCAATATCTATAAGACTTTGAAGTTCTGCCCTTTTAACATGTATTCTGTAACTGGTAGGAAATACAATTTCTTTAAAATCTTTAAACAAAGCTTCCTGTGGTATGGCGAGCACCGGGCAGTTTCTGACGGTTTCCATAGTATAAATGGTATTGCTGCCAAATAAGGTACCGTATGTTCCTGAAGCGCCTTTTGTGCCCATAGCCACAAGATCTATATCCTTGCGTTCTATTTCTTCTAGTATCGTGTCTATAAGCAACCCTATAGAAGAAATAGTGTGATAGGTATGCAGTGCATTATTATCTCTCTCTTTAAGCTGAAGAAATAGGTGTTCAAGTCCATCTTCACTTTGTTTTTTGCACTGTTCATAATATTTTTCTCCTGGTTCTGGAACCATCATACTGTCGAGCAAATAAGAATCTGGCTGGTATGCGTTTAGGACATAAAAGTCACATTCTTCCTCCTTAAAAAGCTCTAAGGTATAGGTTAAGGCATGCCATGCATTTTTAGAAAAATCGGTTGGAATTAATATCTTTTTTTTCATCACTTTAGGTTTGTTATCTCATGATAAACTTATACGAGATAGGGATTAATTACAATGATAAATATCATGTTTAGTTAATTATTTAATTTATAGTTGTCTAAAAATCAACGTTTGAGGTTCTGCATGACTAGAAAAGGTATCTTAACCTTGAGTTCTATTTTGTCTATTTGTGAGCTATATAGAATGCTTTCTATGTAGGAGTTGCGCGAATTGATCATAACCAGCAGGTCTATCTCATTTTTTCCTATAAATTCAGTAATTGATTTAAAAAGATCATCGCTGGGTTTTCTGTGAAAATTAAGTTTGTTTTCTGCAAGGCAATCTTCAAGAAATTCTTTATTAGTTTGCTGCCTCATGCTCAAACTTTCGGTAGAGGAGAGGTAAAGCATATTTATTATGCCTCTGTAGCTTTTGCACATCATACCTAGTAATTTTATTTCTCTGCGTTGAAAAGGCATCATAAAATCTGTGGCAAATAAAATATCGCGGGGTTGTGTGTACTTGTAACCTACGGGGATTGTAATAACCGGAGCTTTTACATATTTTAAAACCTGTAAAGCGTTACTTCCAAAGGTGAGTCTGCTATCGTTGTTTTTACCTTTTGTAGCCATCACAACTACGTCTATATTTTCTGAGTCTACAAGATCATTAATCTCATCTATAAGCAAACCAAACTTGGCAAGCGTTTTATAGGAGTGGTGGGGATTAGGAGAAAAATCTTTTATAGCAGCTTCTGCATATTTGAGGTGTTCAGCTGTCTCATTTGCAACAGTACTTTTGATTTCTTCAAAAAATGACGTTGCATAGAAAGTGCTTTTATGATAAACATTCTCTGCATAAGCATGTAGAATAAAGAATTCACATTTTTCATACTTAAATAGCTCTGAAGCATAACGCAGCGCATTCATGGCATGGGTAGAAAAATCTGTAGGAATAGCTATCTTTCTCATTACTGTAAGTATTTGTTTTACAGTATTAAAAATAATTTTAGCAAGAATTAAAACCTATGATATTTATCATCAAGCAGAAGAGATGTCCTATTATTCAATTGATTAACAGTTTATTCAGAAGAAATATGGTGGGAAGTCACATTTTGAAATACATCTGCTGCAAAATCTGCAAAGTTTCTTAACTCTTTGCTTTTTACAACGTGAATCTTTGGGCAAATGACATTGCAAAACTACCCAAAGCTTTATACAGAAATACTAATAGGAATTAATTTGTTTGAGAAGTAACCGAATAGATAACTTCTCAAACAAAAAAAGCTAATCTTTTATTATCAGAAAGATTTAAATATCTGATTTTTAATAAGATTAGCTATATTTTAGTGCCGTTGACACTGCTATTGTCGGGATGAGAGGATTCGAACCTCCGCTCTCGCGCCCCCCAGACGCGCACTTTAACCGGACTAAGCTACATCCCGAATTTTTCTTTTCTTAATTTATTTTAAAGGGGTGCAAATATAGTTAATTGTCAAAAACAGCAATGAAATTAAATCTTTAATATTCATATAATTTTACCTTAATTGAATTCTTCAACTATTAATTAAACCATTTAGTAAATTCGTAATTACAGCGTGATAATTCATTAATTTGATCTTTTAAGTAGTTATAAGGAAGGGGAAATTATTAATTACTTAGTGTTAAGTTTTTTTGTAACTTAATGTCATATAACCATATAAGTTAATTAAAAGCCATAGCTATGAAAATTCTCTTCTATTCTCTGTCATTCTTATTTTTGACATTTACAGGAATCCCTAATCAAAAAAGCGAAATAAATGCAAATACAATCCAAGGTACGTGGGAGCTTGATAGTTTTTATTATTATGATAATAATGAAATAAGTGATACAATACCAACCACAGAGGGGTATAGACAAATCAAAATCTTTACAGATGATCGCGTGATGTGGACTCGTTTTGTACCAAGAGATTCAATTGAGTGGTTTGGTTATGGTCACTATGTTGCTATTGATAGTCAGTTAATTGAAACATTAGAATATGGTTCTGCATCAATGATGAAAATTATCGATACTATGAGAGTATTTACTTTTGAACTTGAGCTTCAAGAAGATAATTACAGTCAGATAACTTTAGACGAAAATGGTAATAAATTTTCAGCTGAAAATTATAAACGAATAGAGTAATTATTTGTCGATTTGCTTTACTAATTCTGGGGTTATAATTTCTTCAGAAGTATTGTTCCATGAATTTAATATATAATTCATAACATCTGCAATCTCATCGTCATAGAGCCCCAGATCTGCCATAGCGCCAGAATACTTTATTCCATTAACTAATATTTCGCCATTTAAGCCGAATTTCACTGCTTTTATGGCGTTTTTATGTTCAGATAAATAATCTGATTGGGCTAGTGGTGGATAAGTTTTTTCAACTCCTTTGCCGTCTGTCATATGACATTGCATACAGAAATCTGCGTAAAGCACTTCTCCTCTTTTCATACTATTTTTGAGCGTAGTATCCTGAATATGCCGATTTTCATAATCCTGCCCACTTGAAAAAGTATAATTACTTGTTTGATTAAATGCGTATAAACTCATTATAATTACTGCAGTAATTAGGGTTATTATTATTTTCATTTCTTAACTAATTTAAGTATTCCTTTGCCTTCAACACTTATAAAAATATTTCCGTCAGGAGCTTGTTTTACATTGCGCACCCGGCCTACATCTGCGAGTAACTTTTCACGTTTAATTACCTTGTCATTCTCGTCAAGATAAAGTGCTTCCAGATAATTATATTTTAAAGAGCCAACCAAAATGTTGCCGTTAAGTTCTTGAAATTGCACCGTATCGTGAATAAAAGCGAGACCACTGGGAGCTATTGAAGGTATCCAGTAATAAAGAGGCTGTTGCATATCTGATCTTGATCGTTCTTCTGTAATTTCTGTACCGCTATAATTAATACCATATGTAATTACAGGCCATCCATAATTAGCTCCTTTTTTAATTATATTGATTTCGTCACCGCCCCGAGGACCATGTTCATGAACCCAAACCGTACCCGTTTTAGGATTAACATCCATTCCCTGAGGATTGCGATGCCCATAGGACCAAATTGCTTCTTTTGCATTGGGTATACCCACAAAAGGATTGTCTTTGGGAATGCTTCCGTCATTATTTAGTCTATATATTTTTCCGTTATCTCTGGTAATATCCTGAGGATTTACATCTCTTTCTCCACGCTGACCAGCAGAAAAGAATACATGACCTTCATTGTCAAATGCAATCCTGCTTCCCCAGTGCTGTCCTTTTGTAGTATTAGGTGATGCTTTGTACAAAACTTGTTTATCAATTAATTTATTTCCATCTAACCTTGCGCGCATCAGTGACGTATTACCGCCTTTTTCTGCACCTTCGGTTGATGAAAAAGTTATGTAAATCCACCCATTATTGACGTAATCAGGATGAATTTTGATATCAAGTAAACCTCCCTGACCTCTAAAGTAAACTTCGGGTACACCCTCAATTATTTGTTTTTTACCATTTATGAAATGTATTAGTGTCCCCTTTTGTTCGGTAATGAGTAGACTTCCATCAGGTAAAAATTCTAATCCCCATGGCACGCTTAGTTCATCAACCACAGTTTCATAAGTATAGTTATTGTTATCTGTAATAGGTATATCTTCGTTTTTGTGATGATCAATATCCTGTGCATAGATTGCAAGACCTGATGTAATAATTAATAGAAAAAGTATTTTTAGTTTCATATTTTAATAATTTAAAACTCAAAAATTTTTATAATAAAAAGCAGGTTTAAGAAGTGCGTAATTATTATATGTTAACAACGACTTAACAACTGTTATATGCTTCTTTTTTCTAATATAGAGAAATGAAGTATTTTTACAATATAGTTAACAATATTTTACATGGAAATAGAAAGAATAAAATGTCTCATTATAGGTTCTGGACCTGCAGGATATACAGCTGCTATATATGCGGCCAGAGCAGATTTAAAACCTATTATGTATACAGGCTTAGAACCAGGTGGGCAATTGACAACAACTACAGAAGTTGATAATTTTCCCGGTTATCCAGAAGGTATTGATGGCCCTACAATGATGATGCAGTTACAGCAACAGGCTGAACGTTTTGGTACAGATGTGCGCATTGGTATGGTGACTAAGGTCGATTTTAGTAGCGAAATAGGAGGTATTCATAAGATTATAGTAGATAATAACAAGCATATAGAAGCTGAAACAGTAATAATTTCTACTGGAGCCACAGCTAAATATTTGGGCTTACCAAGTGAGCAAAAATTGCGAGGAGGTGGAGTTTCTGCATGTGCTGTTTGTGATGGTTTCTTTTTTAAAGGGCAAAATGTTGCCATTGTAGGTGGAGGAGATACTGCAGCAGAAGAGGCTACTTACCTTTCTAATATCTGTAAACATGTTACAATGCTTGTACGTAAAGATCATTTACGTGCATCTAAAGCTATGCAACACAGAGTGAGCTCACGTGAAAATCTTACTGTTCTCTATAACTCACAAGTTGATGAAGTTTTGGGAGAACAAGTTGTTGAAGGTTTGCGTATTTTGAATAATGAAACTCTTAAAAAACACGAAATAGATATTACAGGTTTGTTTATTGCAATAGGGCATAAGCCAAATACTGATATTTTTAAAGACCAACTGGAGATGGATTCTACAGGTTATATTATAACCCAAAGTAAATCTACTAAAACAAACAAACCAGGTGTTTTTGCTAGTGGAGATGTTCAAGACAAAGATTATCGTCAGGCAATAACAGCCGCAGGTTCTGGCTGTATGGCTGCTCTTGATGCAGAGCGCTATCTAGTTACTATTGAAAGTGAAGATACCGTAGAAGCTTAAAAAAGAGAGCAATTCTAATCAATTAAAAAAACCCGAAGTTGTATAAAACTTCGGGTTTTTTAATGATATTATTCATATAAAAATTTAGTCTTCATCCTCTTCAATATCATCAGGATCTTCATCTGCAACTTCTTCTTCTAGCTTCTCTGGAATTTCTATAATTGGTTCTTGCAGATCTTGATCTTCATAATCATCTACATCATAATTTTCCATTGAATTTTCCAGCTTTTTACTTACTTTAACCAGATAAATAGTGTCCTCTGTACGCACTTCGACGGCTTCTATAAGCTCGTTCTTAGCATTGCGAAAGGATATAATATGATCATCATCATATCCATAGGGATATTTATCAACCAATAGGGCTAAAATTTCTGGTGTAAGTTTTTTAAAATCAACTATTACTCGACGCATAGAGTAGGTTTAAGGTTTGTAACATTTTTGGGTTAAATGTAAAAAAAAACGTTTTGCAATAACAAAACAATTTGACTTTTTTACACTTTTAAATTTTTATAGTACTTAAAGGCTTCATGTATCAAATCATTACCAACTTCTTTATCTATTACAGGAATTCCTATTTTTTCTAAAAGAACGAAATTAATTCTTCCGTGACTGTTTTTTTTATCAAATTTTAATAAGGTGATTATATTTTTGATATCGTCATCAGTAAAATTTTCGCGATCATAATAATGGTTAATGCTTTGAGATATATTCTCACATTCAATTTGAGATAAACCTACAGTTTTATAAGATAAATAAGAAGCCAAAATCATACCTATAGCAATAGCCTCACCATGCAAAAGTCTTTTTTTATTTTCATTTGAAAGAAAGTATGATTCAATAGCGTGACCTAAAGTGTGACCATAATTCAGGGTTTTTCTTATGTTTTTTTCAAAGGGATCTTGTGTGACAATGTTATTCTTAATTTGCACAGATTCATGAATAAGTTTGCCTAGATTTTCAATATCCTTATAACCATGATTTTTGACATCGTCCCAATACTCTAAATTACTTATCAGGCCATGTTTAAGCATTTCAGCATAACCAGAGCGTAATTCTGCAACAGGTAATGAATTTAAGAATATAGTATCAACTAATACCATTTGAGGATTGCTTATGATCCCTATTTGATTTTTAAGGTTCCCAAGATCTACTCCTGTTTTGCCTCCCACAGAAGCATCAACCATTGAGAGTAAAGTTGTGGGAACGTTAATGAAATCAATTCCTCGTCTAAATGTACAGGCTACAAAACCTCCCAGATCTGTAACCACGCCTCCGCCCAAATTTATTAGAAGGCTTTTTCTATCAGCATTAAGTTCTGAAAGTACGTTCCAAACTCCGGTGCATGTTTCCAGATTCTTAATTTCTTCACCAGGATCAATTTCTATAATTTCTATGGTAGTATTAGTCTCTATGTTTGCTAAAAAGGCAGGAAGACAATGCTCATGAGTATTACTGTCTACAAGTAAAAATATTATGCTATGATTTGTAATAGACAAATAATTATTAAGCTCCTCGTACCCTGAGGAATTAAAAACAATTTGATAGTCTTGTGCTTCAATGGCTTCCATAAAACAGGTGAAATTTAAGCAGGGAAATTACTATCTTTTTGTAAAAATGCCGTTTAAATCTAAGTATATTTGCCCACATTTTTAAAATATGCTAGAAAACAAAATATTTGATAATACAGAAAAAGCATTTGCACTTAAATCTGATAGTGAGCTAGAGCGAGCTTATTTTTTATTTAAAATGATTTCTAAACAACCCCTGGTACGCATAGGTACCGCTGTAACACGTTTTGCGTTAAATGCAAATCTTCCAGTAGAAAAATTAATCAGGGCAACTGTTTTTGATCATTTTTGCGGAGGTGTGAATGAAAAAGACTGTATGCCGGTGGTAGATAAGATGTATGATAAAAATGTGCATTCTGTTCTCGATTTTTCAGTAGAAGGAAAAGAGAAAGAAAATCAATTTGATGCAGCCCTTAATAGGGTTTTACAAATCACAGATTTTGCCAGAGATAAGGATGCTATGCCTTTTTCTGTTTTTAAACCTACAGGTTTTGGTCGCTTTGAAATTTGGCGAAAAGTAACCGAAAATGAATCTTTATCTAGTTCTGAAGAAAAGGAATGGGAGCGTATTCAACAACGTTTTGACAAATTATGTGCGAAAGCCAAAGCGTACAACGTTGCATTACTCGTAGACGCAGAAGAAAGCTGGATGCAAGCTGCCGCTGATGCGCTGGTTACTCAAATGATGGAAAAATATAATACTGAAAAACCAGTAGTATATAATACACTTCAATGTTATAGATGGGACAGGCTTGACTATTTAAAAAAGCTACATGAGCACTCAAAATTAAAGGGTTTTAAACTTGGCGTTAAAATAGTACGAGGTGCTTATATGGAGAAAGAGCGAAGTAGGGCAGAAGAGATGGGATATCAATCGCCTATTTGCATAGACAAATCTGAAACCGATGCCCATTTTAATGCTGTAATGGCCTATATTTTTGACAATTTAGACGATATTTCTGTGTTTGTGGGATCACATAATGAGGAAAGTAATTATCTGGCTATAGAACTAATGGAACAGAAGGGGATTGATGTAAATGATCCCCGAGTTTGGTTTGGTCAATTATACGGCATGAGTGATCATATAAGCTTCAATCTAGCCAATCAGGGATATAATGTGGCAAAATATCTACCTTTTGGTCCCGTAAAAGATGTAATGCCATATTTAATACGCCGAGCAGAAGAAAATACTTCTGTAGCAGGGCAGACAAACCGTGAACTTACTTTATTGAAGCAGGAGAAAAAGTGGCGAGCTATTTAAATTTTTTCCAACTTATCTATAGTGACTTTATCTTCACAATTGGTAACGTGTGCTGCAAAATTATTATCAGAATCATCTGACTCGATATAAAAAAGACCGCAAGGTTTATTTCTGGGGTCACTTTTAGAAAATATTACATTTCCATTTTCAAAAAGTAAGCGTAATTGCACAGTATCTAGCTGTAAAATTTGCATGTTTTCCTTAGCTTCATCAGATAATGTATAACCCTTTGTTTTCATATTTTTTAAGGCTCGAGCATTAGGCATGTAGTCGCAAGAAGGAATTTGTGTGCCACTGCCTTTAATAAAAAACACAAGCAAAATTAAACCTAAGGAAAAACCTCCTAAATAATATCCGAATCGGTATAATAATTTCATGAAATAGAATGTAAACTAGTGGCGTATTCTTCTTTAAAAGAATAAAAGGTTAATATCACGATATGGTATATCAAACCAGTCTGAAACTGATTTACTGGTTAAAATACCGCGGTAAAAGTACAACCCGCTTTTTAAACCCTTGTCAAAACGCAAAGTATTTTCTAGTCCGCCGTTTTCACCAATATTAAGAAGATAAGGTGTAAAAATATTACTGATTGATAGAGAAGCTGTTCGGGCATATCGTGCTGGAATGTTGGGAACACAATAATGCACTACACCATGTTTTAAAAAAGTAGGTTTGTCATGAGAAGTAACTTCACTTGTTTCAAAACAACCTCCCATATCTATACTCACATCAATGACAATGGCACCCGTTTTCATCATTTCTGTCATAGCTTCAGACACTACAATTGGTGCGCGATCTTTACCGCGTACTGCGCCAATAGCCACGTCACAACGTCTAAGAGCTTTTATAAGGTTTTTAGGTTGAACGGTGGAGGTATAAAGTGGTCTACCAACATTAGTTTGCAGACAGCGTAATTTAGTAAGCGAATTGTCAAATATTTTTACATTGGCGCCAAGTCCTAATGCTGATCTTGCTGCAAATTCACCCACCGTTCCTGCTCCCAGAATCACTACTTCAACAGGTGGAACACCGCTTATATTACCAAACATAAGTCCGTTACCATGTCCTTCTTTTGACATAAGTTCAGCGGCGATTAAGATGGACGCTGTCCCTGCAATTTCACTTAAAGCACGCACAGCCGGATAAGTACCATCTTCGTCACGAATAAATTCAAATGCCAAAGCTGTTATACGTTTTGAGGCAAGTGTAGTAAAATATTTTTTTGATTGTGTTTTTAACTGAAGAGCAGAAATCAAAACAGTTTGCGGATTCATTAAGGCTAATTCATCCAGAGAAGGTGGCTCTACTTTAAGAACCATGGGGCAGCCAAAAACTTTTGACTTATCTTTTGTTATTTCGGCTCCGGCTTCAGAATAATCATGATCTGAAAACCGTGCATCTTCTCCTGCTTTAGATTCAATTAAAACCCGATGTCCGTGGGCTGCAAGGGCTGCAACAGCGTCTGGAGTTAAGCAAACTCGTTTTTCCTGAAAATGATTTTCCTTAGGTATTCCTATAAAGAGGGATCCTTTCCTTTTTTCTATTTCTAATTTTTCTTCCTGGGGAAGAAGTTCTTCTCTTGTAAACGGACTATTGGTTAGGGTCATCTGATAATTAATGAAAAACCCAAATTACGGATAAATTGAGATATCGTGCAATAATGTTATAATAAAGGCGGAAAATTAACCCATATAAAGAGGCTCATCATCATCGTCGTCCTCTAATTCGTCTTCATACTCTTCGCCATCTTCCATAACAAATGAAGATGGGTAATCTGCAACATAGGGATCAGGTTTATCAACATTTTCTTCGTTTATTTCCCCTTTTATGCTTCCGCGCTCTAATTCGCTAAAATCAATATTATGTATTCTATCAAATATTTTTGTACGTATGGTATATAAAAAGACAAGGGCTATTAATATTAATGGAGCTAAAATGAATAATTCAATAGAGTCTGAGTTTACCATATCTTCCCTAAGAACTGTATAAATTTGAAAAACATACATACATATTGGAATAAGTAGTGCGTGATACCACCAATGTTTACATGTCCAAAACCAAATGAAAAGTAATAGTAATGGTATAAGCTTACCAAAAAGGGTCCAGCCTAGAGCATACACATTTTGATAATAATTACTTGTATATGTACCCAAAAAAGTTTCCCAAGACGATGTCTGTGGGAAACCTTCATATAAATAAAAGAAATATGGTGATGCTGCTATAAAAGCAGCAATAATGCTACCCGTGAGAAGGGACTTTGACGATCCTTTTGTCGATTTGTTTTTGGGCATAGTCTGCTTTATCTTGTGTTGTTGTGTACGTCAATGCAGTTGCACCAGCAATTAAAAGGCTTAGGAATAATGCTTTAATTTTCATGTTGTGAGTTTTTTGAGTGTTAATGATTTGTTGATACAAAGATGCACAATCAATCTCGCCTTCTCACATCATAAAAAAATGTTAACTTCGCGGCATTTTAATTACAAGTATATAATAAAAAAATTGTTTTTAAACAATTAAAACGCAAAAGTATTCCATAGAAATTAGATAAACTAGTTTTAAACTATATATTTAAACATCAAAGAAAGAAAATTCCTTCATTTTATAAAATTACATTTAACTTTTTTTTAACTACTATTGAAAAACCAGATTTCTTGTTTTGTCGTTAACCGAGGTAATCTTCGCTGTATGAACCTTTTGAAAAAGGGAAATGTTAATTTTTTCGGGCCATTCAATAAAAATCCAGTTCTCTGATGCTAAGTAATCCATTAAACCAAGATCTAGAGCCTCCTTCTCATCACTTATACGATAAAAATCAAAGTGATAAATAGGATTTTCATTTTTATCTGCATATTCATTCACTATTGAAAATGTTGGACTAGTAGCAGCTTCTTGCGAACCAAGTTGTTTAACGATAGATCGTATTAAGGTTGTCTTACCAGTTCCCATTTCGCCATAAAACAAAATAGTTTTGGAAGTCGAATTTTCAATAATCGATTTTGCTACATGATCAATATCCTGTAATTTATATTCTAATTCTAAACTCATTAATGCTTACAATATAGTGTTTATCTGGGATTTAGAACGATAAATGGTATGATCATCTCCTCAAGAGAAACACCGCCATGTTGATATGAATTGCGATAATAGCTTACATAATGATTGTAATTATTTGGGTATGCAAAAAATAAATCTCCTTTTGCAAATATGAATGAACTACTCATATTAATAGTAGGTAGGTGGATTTTTTTAGGATCTGGCGCTGCTAATACATCTTTATCTTCATAAGTTAGGCTACGGCCTGTTTTATATCGC
>JBALXG010000110.1:0-7776 GCA_036961055.1 Leeuwenhoekiella sp.
ACGCTGGAATATTAGGCGGAATGGATCAAAAAGCGGTCAATGTACCCTCAAAAACGGTAAGAGAAGTTTTTGATACTAACTTTTTTGGAGTTATAAATGTTACTCAGGCATTTCTGGAGCTTTTAAAAAAATCTGACAAGCCAAGAATAAATAATATTACCTCAGGTTTAGGATCGCTTACTTTACATTCAGACCCAGAGTGGTCGCATTATGATGTAAAAAGTGCAGCGTACGGACCTTCAAAAACTGCTCTTAATGCTTACTCTGTAGTTTTAGCTTATGAGTTGAAAGATCAAAATTTTAAAGTAAATGTTATTGATCCCGGTTATACAGCAACAGACTTTAATAATCACGGCGGTCCATTTTCAGTTGAAGATTCTGCAGGATTTTTATTTAATCATATCGATCTTCCTGAAGACGGAGCAAACGGAACGTATTTTAGTCACGAAATTGAAGAAGCACCACACATAAGTCCGTGGTAAAAATCGCCTAAAACACTATCAAAAACCGACTAAAATAGCCGGTTTTTTTATGCACTGAAGTAGATATAATGTAAATCGTCTAATTATTTAATAATCAAATCAATAGATTCTATTCTTATTTAAAATCATTCATTATAAAGTTTATTTTTTTGTTGCAAAAATTTCTTATATTTATTGATCCCTTATAAATACTTCCCCGGTTTTTACCAGTATTCAACTTGTAAAAAAAGAGACTATGCCTATATATATGGATCGTCACGACGTGGCAGAGGAAGTAACTGCACAAATTGTAGCCGAGTTACATCAGGAAGATTTAAGAATACAAGACACATACCATTGCAGAGGTCTTACGTACTGGTATGATGATTGTAGAAAAACAGCTTTTTGTTTAATAGAAGCGCCCAATAAAGAAGCTATTGTAGAAATGCATGCTAATGCTCACGGTGAAGTTCCCAATACGATTATAGAAGTAGACGATACTATTGTAGAATCATTTTTGGGTCGCATAGAAGATCCTAAAAAGTCTCGAAAAAGTGAATTAAACATTGTTAACGATCCGGCATTTAGAATTTTAGTTGTTTTAAAAATAGTTAAAGGTGATTTACAAAATCATTCTTTAAAACTCTTAAAATCAGAAATTAAAGCAGTTAAAACTATTGCTGATTTATATAAAGGGCGTATTGTAAAACAAAAAGATGATTACCTTTTACTCTCTTATACTACTACTACTACGGCGGTAAATTCAGCTTTAGAAATTCAACGTCTATTTACAACATTAAAAGATAATTCATTAAAGCCGCGTATAGGTATAAGTTCTGGTGTTCCCGTTACTGTGGAGTCTGGTTTTTTTGAAAAAACAATCAAAACAGCAGAGCGACTAAGTGATATTTCTAACGAATACATTTTAATTACTTCTGAAGTTAAAGACTTGTACGAAAGTGAGAATTTGAATCATCCCGTTAATGCTGAATTTATTAGAACCATATCAATTTCAAATGAATATTTTTTGAATAATTTAGTAGATTATCTTGAGAATGAATGGCACAATCCTACTCTAGGTGTTGATGATTTTTGCGCAAATCTGGGTTTAAGTACTTCTCAGCTATATCGTAAAATGACGGCTATTTTAGAAAAAACAACAAATAGTTTTCTTCAGGATTTCAGGTTAAAAAAAGCGCTAAAATTGCTGGAAAGAAAAGATAAAAATATTTCAGAAATCGCTTTTGAAACGGGTTTTAATAGCGCCGCATATTTCACCAAATGCTTTCAAAAAAAATACGGAATCACTCCGTCTGTTTATTCTAAAAATTCATAATTCATTAGAAATAAGTATTTTAATAGTTGACCGAAAAATGCTATTGTTTGGTTGAAATGTAGAATTTAATTCCCAAAAACCTGTCTATTTTTAGGTATACAATCTAAAAACAAACAGATATGAAAAAATTCATCATTTTAGTTTACGGGGTTCTCGCCTATATTTTATTCCTGTTTTCCTTTCTTTATGCCATAGGTTTTGTGGGAAATCTAATTGTTCCTAAAAGCATTGATTCTGGCAACGAGACTGATTTTTTAGCAGCACTGGTTTTTAATATAGTCTTGTTAAGCGTGTTTGCGCTTCAGCATAGTATTATGGCACGACCAGCCTTCAAGAAATTGTGGATCAGAATTATTGGCAAAGCCGTAGAAAGAAGTACCTATGTCCTTTTTTCCAGTCTGGCGCTGATATTGATTTTCTGGAAATGGCAGCCCATGACTGATACGGTCTGGTCAATTGAAAACAATGCCTTAGCTTTAAGTTTACGTGCTTTATTTTTTATGGGGTGGGCGATTGTTTTGCTATCTACTTTTATGATAAGCCATTTTGAACTTTTTGGTCTAACTCAGATTTTTAATAATTTTAAAAACAAAGTATCTCAGTCACCAAAATTTCAGGTTAACTTCTTTTACAAGCTGGTAAGACATCCTATAATGTTAGGTTTTCTAGTTGCTTTTTGGGCGACTCCCGTTATGACTACAGGACATCTTTTATTTACAGTAATCACCACAGCATATATTTTAATTGCGGTAAAATTTCTGGAAGAAAAAGATCTCAAAAAAGCGTTGGGCTCAAAGTATGTAAACTATCAAAAAGAAGTCCCTATGATTATTCCGTTTACAAAAAAACGTAAAGTAAGTGCTAAATCTAGAACTCTGGTGCAGACAAATGAAGTTTAAATCGAAACATATTTTTTTTTCAGATAAACCAAAAAGCACAATCTAAGGATTTAATAATAATCTCATACAATCAATAACATGCAAACTATACAAGATATAAATCAGGAAAAAATAATCTCTTTTAAAAAACAATTAAAAGGAAGTTTAGTCTCGCCATTAGATAAAATTTATGATGAAACCCGCAAGGTCTATAATGGTATGATAGATAAAAGTCCAGGGCTTTTTGCCATGTGTAAAAATACTGAAGATGTTATCGCCGCGGTAAACTTTGGTCGCGATAACAATTTGCTGGTCGCCATTAGAGGAGGAGGTCACAACGGCGGCGGATTAGGTTTATGCGATGATGGTCTCGTGATTGATCTGTCAGGAATAAAATTTGTTGATGTTGATACTTCAACAGATACCGTAAAAGTAGGCGGTGGAAACCTGTGGGGCGAGGTTGATAAAGCGACTCATGAATATGGGCTGGCAATTCCCGCAGGTATTATTTCTACAACCGGCGTGGGTGGTTTGACCTTAGGTGGTGGTGTGGGTTACCTGGCACGGAAATATGGACTTACCATAGACAATTTACTTGAGGCCGAAATGGTGCTGGCAGATAGTTCACAGGCCACTGTAAATGAAGATACGCATCCTGATTTATTTTGGGCTATTCGGGGTGGGGGAGGCAACTTTGGTATAGTAACTTCATTTACCTTTCAGGCACATCCGGTTAAAACAGTTTTTGGAGGACCTACATTGTGGCCCATTGAACAAGTTGATGAAATTATGAAGTGGTACGACTCATTTATAAAAAATGCTACAGATGATGTTAATGGGTTTTTTACTGTTATGATAATTCCGGGAGATCCATTTCCTGAGAATCTTCATAATAAACATTTCTGCGGTATAGTATGGTGCTATACTGGTGATATGGACAAAGCTGAGGAAGCTTTTGAGCCTATTTTGGCTAAAAATCCTATTTTTGCGCATGTTGGTGAAATGCCTTATCCCGCAATACAAAGCATGTTTGACGGCCTGCTGCCACCAGGGCTTCAATGGTACTGGAGAGCAGATTTTTTTAATGAGTTAGGATCTGAAGCTAGAAAACAACATTTACAATTTGGTTCAAATATTCCAACGCCACTTTCACAAATGCATTTATATCCCATCAGTGGTGCGGCCAGTAGAGTAGCGGCCACAGAGACTCCGTGGGCATATCGCGATGCCAGATATTGTGGAGTTTACGTAGGTATAGATTCTAATCCTGTAAATGCAGATAAAATAACAAAATGGTGTAAGGATTATTATGAAGCATTGCACCCATATTCGGCAGGGGGAGCATATTCTAATTTTATGATGGATGAAGGTCAGGAGAGAGTAAAAGCCAGTTATAAACAAAACTATGCAAGGCTCGCTTCCATAAAAGCTAATTACGATCCTAATAATTTTTTTAGCGTAAATCAAAATATTAAACCTGAAATAGCATAATTTTCACTAAACGAAAATGTTAAAAACCGACTATTTTAGTCGGTTTTTTCATGCTTTAAGGAAGGTTTTAAGCAAGCTCTTTTTCAATAACCGATTAGAGATTTTAATAAGAACGGGATTAAGTAAATTTAGAGATGGACAAAATTAAAATCTACAACCTGCGCATAGTTCCTCCAGATCCTATTTTTGAAGAGATTGTTCAGCTTAAAAAGCAATTTGTAACTGTTTTTGGTAAGCAACCTCTATCACAATCAAAACCTCATGTAACTTTGGCGGCATTTAAAATGTACACTCATGATGAGGATAAAATGCTAAAGGCTTTTAATCAATTATCAGCTATCGCAAAATTTAGAGTTGATATACAAGGTTTCAGCATATTTGAAAATAATGCCAATGTTCTATCCTTAAAAATTCCTATGACTGAAGAAATCAACCAAATTCATACACGTGTAAAAATTTTATGGATTCGCGATTTGCACCGAAAACCAGCATCAATAAAGATTTCAAAAACTCCGCACATAACTATTTCTAAAACTGATGGAAATAAAATGTTATGTGAAAGTTTGACTTATTTTAATAAGATTGAATATTCTAAACAAATGGAGGTAAACAGCTTAACTATGGTTTCCCGTAATCAAAATAAAACCTGGGACTGGGAACATCAAATCTATCTTGAAGACAGCACAAATTGAAAGTGCACCTCATTTTTATTAAATTGATTTACTGAAAACACAATAATCACCTTATTACACCTGCTAAAGTGAGAAACGGCACGTTTAAAAATCCAGATGAAATGGTAGATGTTGATTTTTAGATAATCAATATATAGGAGCAGAACTTATTTCTATATTTAAAAACAGGGATTATAAAATAATTGACGCCAACGAATATTTACTAAACTAAAACTTCACTTATTACATTTAAAATCGGCTTAATTAGTCTATTTATTAGACAAATGTCATTTACTAAAATTTCAAAATAAAAAGAGCTTACAATCCATTTTTAGTTTGTAAGCTCTTTTAATTAAAAAATAAACGGAATTCTATTTAAGTGCTTCCAGCAGTTTTTCTGCAACCAGCTTAGATGAAGCTGGATTCTGACCGGTAATTAAATTACCATCCTGCACAGCATAAGCAGCCCAGTCATCACCTTTAGAGTAATCACCGCCATTTTCTTTCAGCATATCTTCTACCAAAAATGGAACAATATCTGTAAGCTGAACTGCTTCTTCTTCAGTATTTGTAAAACCGGTAACTTTTTTACCATTAACAAGTGGTGAACCACTTTCCGTTTTTACATGCTTTAGAGCAGCAGGCGCGTGACAAACAAAAGCTATTGGTTTCTCCTGCTTATTAAATTTCTCGATCAAGGCAATTGATTTTTTATCGTTTGCAAGATCCCATAAAGGCCCGTGACCACCTGGATAAAATACTGCGTCAAAATCATCTGCAATAAGATCTGCAAGAACTTTTGTGTGCTTTATTACTTGTTGCGCATCAGCATCTTCTTTATAACGCTTTGTATCTTCTGTACTGCTATCTTCTGTATCGCTACTGGGATCAATGGGAGCAGCGCCACCTTCTGGAGTGGCCACTGTAATTTCTGCGCCTTTATCTAGTAAGGCGTAATATGGAGCCGCAAATTCTTCAATCCAAAATCCTGTTTTCTTCCCTGTGTCTCCTAATTGATCATGAGACGTTAGTACAAATAATATTTTCATGTTTTTATCTTGTGTAATTAATTAAATTTTCGGTCTGATTTTTTGCATTTACACCCAATTTTTAGACCGAAATAAGTGATTTTTCGGGTGCTTAATTTCAATGTAAAGATATTGTGAAAAGCTTCGTTGCTGCGCTTTTTGGCAAAGTTTAGCGTAAAGCCTACTGAATTTAGATTTCATTATGATTTTTTTATTCATGAAAGGGCAGAATAAAATCTACCTCTTCATATCCCAAGATAACTGATAACTCCTAAAAATATTTACTTATTATTAATAAGAATATTCCTTCAATGGTTCATTTGCCATTTTATGCCATCAGTCTACTGAGCATTCTTTTATAACTTAATTTAACAGCTTTAAAGAAAATGAATTTTAATTTCGTTTATGAATTTCACCAATATTAATTCACTGATCGAGGATTATTAAGTATCGATAAAAAACATTTTTAATCGATTATGTGTATTTTTTTATTATTTTGCGCTCTTTACGCGCTAATTTTTACTGTAATTTAATATTGGCAACTCACATTTAGCAATTTAGTGCGCCCCAAATTATGAAAACCAACTACTTTCAACTGTATATTGCAGTCTTCCTTTGCTGGGGATTACAGCAAACAGCTTTTTCACAAACCAATTATCTTTTAAGGTCTGCAACGAGTGTTGGGGGTGCTTCAGAAAAGATTGAAAATAAAGGCAATACTTATATTATTCAGCAAGTTATAGGTCAGTCCAGTTCTATAGGAACCTATACTGTGTCTTCATATATTCTACGCCAGGGATTCATCCAGCACGATATTTTGAGCAAAGTTACAGACAGTAACATACCTACAAGTCTTGTCGTAACAGTGTTTCCCAATCCTTTTAGTTCGACTTTATTTCTAAATTTTGAAAAAGAAATTAAAAGCATTATCAATGTGTCTGTATATAATATGGTAGGTGTGCAACTTTTGGCTAAAAGTTTTCAATCAGAAGAGAGAGTACAGTTAGCACTCGACCAACTTGCATCAGGAGAGTACATCGTTAAAGCCAGAACTGCAAATATGCAGTTTATTTCAAAAATCATAAAAGATTAAAATAAAGCCCAACACTTGTTTAAACCCACCCCATGAAAAAAAAATTATTCCTAACCTTACTATTTTTTTGTTATTCTCTTTTGATATTTTCCCAGACTCAGGGCATTAGTTATCAAGCGGTAATTTTGAATCCGGATGCAGATTCTAAGGAAAGTGTGTTAAATGAAAGTGAGATTACAATCAGATTTACAATAATTGATAATCAAAATCTGGAAGAATATCAGGAATATCATGAAACGGCGACCGATGCGTATGGAATGATTAATTTATACATTGGGCAGGGAATAACAACCAGTTCTGCAAATTTTAAGGATATTTCCTGGAATGGTTTGACTAAGAAGTTGAAAGTTGAAATTGATTTCAGCGGAAGTAATTCTAATTTCAAATCCTTAGCGCTACAGGAGTTAATGTTTATGCCACAATCTGCAACTGAAGATTATTCTCAAATTATATACGATAACGCTAATGCTATAGATAACGAAATTGAACGGGCAACTATTGCGGAAACAACTATTGAGGCCGATTTACAAACCGAAATAGATGCTCGTCTCACAGAAGCCGATTTCAAAGAAGATATTTTGAATAAAAGTACAGATATGGTTCTTGACGGTTCATCTGATACTAAATATCCTAGTGTAAAATCAGTGAAAAACTATGTAGATGAAAATTCAACACTTACACTAGCGGGATTAAATCTCAAAGTTGATAAAGTAACCGGAAAAGGCCTTTCTACTGAAGATTATTCCACCGCTGAAAAGACTAAACTAGCTGCTATTTCAGGCAGCAATACAGGTGATCAGGATCTGAGCAGCTATGCG
>JBALXG010000111.1:0-2732 GCA_036961055.1 Leeuwenhoekiella sp.
GGTGAATTTCGGTCTCAACGGGTAGCGTTGCTATACGAGAATCTAATGAAACCAGATGATCTTTCTCTCTTCCTGAAACCTTTAAGGTGATAACCGTTGTGTCTGGTACAACTAATGGTCTCGCGTTTAAGTTATGAGGCGCAATAGGGGTAAGGATAAAACTTGAAGTATTTGGCATAATAACAGGACCACCACAACTTAAAGAATATCCCGTTGAGCCTGTAGGTGTAGAAACTATTAAACCATCTGCCCAATAATTAGTGAGTTTTTCTCCATTTAAATAAGTTTCAACAGAAATCATTGACGTTGTATTCTTCCTGCTTACTGTGATTTCATTTAAAGCAAAATTAAGTGAATGAAAGCTGTCGGGATTCTCTTCAACCTCAATAGCTACCAGCGTGCGTTCTGAAATTGTATAATTTTTATTTATAATCTTTTCTATAGAAGAAGCGATATTTTCTTTTTGAATAGAAGCAAGAAAGCCTAATCTACCGGTGTTAATTCCTACTATGGGGATGTCTAAATCTCGAACGTAAGTTATTGTTTGAAGAATGGTTCCATCTCCACCTATGCTAAAGAATATATCGTAGCTGTTGTCAAGCTCTTCAAAGGTGCTAAAATGAGAATACGTTTTATTTATTTCTTCGTTTTCATTAATGAGATCCAGAAAATTTTCTTCTATTATAACTGTAACCCCTTTTTGATCCAGAATATCAAGTAGCTGCTGAACGTAAATTCCAGAATTTTCATGATAAAATTGGCCGTAAATACCTACTTTCATAGAGCTTTTCCCTGTTTTTAAATATTAAGGTATTTCTCCAGATAATTAGATCTTTCGCGCAGGTCTTTAATAAAGGCGTCTTCCTGATGATTTGAAACGACTACATAGCCATATCTTCTAAAAGCTTGCAAAATATTATTAAAACTTACGTTTGTAGCAAGTTTTATTGAGATCTGGGCCACATCATTTTCTATCTGCGAAATAAAAGCTCCTAAAACTTTACCGTCATTTGATTCTATTATTTGGCATATCTCGCTAAAACTATAATCTACTACACCATGTTCTACAACAATAATACTTCCGTGCTCACTTAAAAACGGCGTATTATTAAAATAGCTCATTACGTCAGATAGTTCATAGTAGCCTATGTATCTATTATTTTCATCCAGAACAGGCATTATATTTGAACTGTTTTGGGCAAAAATTTCAAGAATGTCAAGCCAGTTTGTTTCTTCCTTTACAAAGAAGCCTTCGTATAAATGTTTTTGATTACCTATAACTTCATCTGCCTGGTGGCAATGCACATCATTCTCTGCAAGACAACCCATGTATATCTCGTCCCTCATTACCGGTACATGTGAATAGGTTGTCTGCGTGAATAGATCTTGCGCTTCACCTATAGAATCATGCTCGTAGAGAGGGTCAATGTCGTTTATAATATAGTCTGTTATTTTCATATGATCTGTGGATGCAATTTAATTAAAATAATTAAGGGCATACCTTTGGGGTACTTTGTATTTTTGTGTTGTAAAGTTACAATTAATGATATGACAAAGCTGAGCGTTAATGTTAATAAGATCGCAACACTGCGCAATTCCCGCGGCGGTAATGTGCCTGATCTTCTACTTACGGTAAAAGATATAGAGCGGTTTGGGGCAGAAGGAATTACTATACATCCACGTCCTGATGAACGTCATATACGGTATCAGGATGCCAGAGATCTTAAAGCTATAGTAAAACGAGAACTTAATATTGAAGGCAACCCTTTAGAAAAGTTTATAAACCTTGTGCTTGAGGTAAGGCCTGCTCAGGTTACACTGGTGCCAGATACTGTAGATGCGATAACAAGTAATGCGGGCTGGGATACTGTTAAGAATAAATCTTTTCTAAAAGAAATTATAGGCGAATTTAAGTCTAACAAAATACGCACCTCCATTTTTGTAGATCCTGATTCAAAAATGATAGAGGGAGCTAAAGAAACAGGGGCAGATCGCATAGAATTATATACAGAAGCTTATGCTGCGGGTTATGCTAAAGGTAATAAAGATGCAGTAAAACCATATGTTGAAGCAGCATTTTTAGCAAGCGATTTGGATCTGGGAATAAATGCGGGACACGATCTCTCACTGGAAAATATTGAATTTTTTAAAGATAGTATTCCTAATTTGCTTGAGGTTTCTATAGGGCATTCTTTAATAGCAGAATCACTTTATATGGGTCTTGAGATGGTTATTGATAAATATCTGGATAAATTGCGTTAATGGTTTTATACTCAAATAAATTAGGATCAGGAGAGCCATTTATAATTTTACATGGTTTTTTAGGAATGGGCGATAACTGGAAAACCATCGCCGGGCAATTTGCTGAAGAAGGTTATGAAATGCATCTCATAGATCAGCGCAATCATGGAAGAAGTTTTCATGATGATAATTTTAACTATGATCTGCTCGCAGAAGATTTAAAGGAGTACTGCGATAGTCAGGATATAAAAAAAGTAATTATTCTTGGGCATTCTATGGGAGGGAAAACAGCAATGAAATTTGCTGTTAAATATCCTGAAATGGTAGAAAAACTAATTGTAGCAGATATTTCTCCTAAATATTATGCGCCGCATCATCAACAAATATTAGCTGGGTTAAAAGCTTTAAGTGAAAATGAAGAAGCTCTCAAATCTCGTGGTGACGCAGATGATTTTTTAGGTACACATATCACAGATTGGGGAACACGTCAA
>JBALXG010000111.1:2742-7757 GCA_036961055.1 Leeuwenhoekiella sp.
GAAAAAAAATAAGACTCTTGCCTTGCGAATGAATCTTCCTGTTTTGATCAAAGAAATCGAGTTTCTTGGTGAAGCTTTGGGTAAAACTGAAATATTTGAAGGCGAAACCCTCTTTTTAAGAGGTTCAAAATCACCTTATATAAGCGATGAGGATTTTGAATTAATAAAATACCACTTTCCTAAAAGTGCTGTAATTACAATATCAAATGCAGGTCACTGGCTTCATGCCGAAAATCCAAAAGATTTTTACAAAAATGTTGTAAATTTTTTATAACATTGTCTCAAGCTTTTGTTATGTATGCATAGTATTTTCATTATATTGCCTTCATTATTATTACATTCATAATATTTTAAGTCTTAAATATTAATTTAATATAAATAACGCCCTAGATTATGAGTAAAAATTTTACGCTCGTAGCTGTCTTTTTGATAATTGCAGCTACAAGTTACGCCGGTGGATATCGCGTAGCTTTGCAGGGACAAAGAGCCCTTGCAATGGGTCACACAGGAGTGGCTTATGTTAATACAGCAGAACTTGCATTTTTTAATCCCGCAGGTCTGGTTTTTCTCGAGAATCGATTGAATATATCAGCTGGAGTTAGCGCCGTATTCTCAGATGTAACCTGGCAAAATGAAACATTTGGGCAAACATCAGATACTAATAGTCCTACAGGAACACCATTTTATCTTTATGGTTCATATGCCGCTACAGAATGGTTAAGTCTGGGTTTGGCAGTGTATACCCCTTATGGTAGTAGCGTTGAATGGCCTACAGACTGGGCTGGTTCTCATCTTGTAAATAATATTGAACTGGCTTCAATATTTATTCAGCCATTAGTTTCTATAAAAATATCTGATAAATTCAGTATAGGTGGTGGTCCTATCTTCGTAACTGGTAATGTAAACTTTAACCGAAATGCAAATCGTACTCTTAGCGATATCGATGGAGATAGGTCAAATATAACTGTAGACGATTCGGGAGTTACTAATTGGGGATGGTCTTTAGGTACGCTTTTTAATATCACAGATGACTTTAGAATAGGTGCTCATTATAGATCAGAAATCATTCTGGATTCTAAAGATGGTGAAGCTACTTTTTCAAATTTTCCTAATGATTCTGGTACGCCTATAGTTGTAAGTTCTACAACTGTAATTCCTTCAAATGGAACAACTGGGTTTACTGCTTCTCTTCCGCTTCCGGCAGAGATGACAGTGGGATTATCATATGATATGAGCGATAAATGGACATTTAACTTCGATTTTTCACGTACTTTCTGGGATGTTTATGAAAATTTAGATATTAATTTTTCAAATGGATTAGAATCTATCAATCCTAGAAATTATGAAAATTCTTCCACTTATAAATTTGGTGTTCAGTATGTAGCAAATGAAACCATTGCATTAAGAGCTGGATATTATTTTGACGAGTCTCCTGTGCAACCCGGGTATTTTGCTCCTGAAACGCCTCGTAATGATGCAAATGGATTTACTGCAGGACTGTCTTTTAATATAAATCAGAAATTTGCTATTGATGCGTCTTTTCTTTATTTAAGATTTGATGAAGTAAAGGCATCATATGATTATTATCAGGAAAACGGTCAAAATGTACCTTTTAAAGGAACGTATAAATCAAGCGCTTTTATACCTGGTATAGGAATAACCTACAGTCTATAAATTTAAAAATCTAAAACGATGAAATATTATATAAAATATATGGCTTTGCTGGCTGTTTTACTTACAGCTTGTGAACCAGAATTTGAGAATTCAATTGAAGATGAAGGTTTTTACTCAAATGGGGACGTAGACTTTTCAAATTTTGTTGCTGTTGGCAATTCACTAACCGCTGGTTACGGCGATGGCGCCTTATACATTACTGGTCAGGAGACTTCATATCCTAATCTAATGGCCAAACAATTCAGTTTTGTGGGTGGAGGCGAGTTTAACCAGCCACTTATGAATGATAATCTTGGAGGGATGGTTCTGGGTGGTCAGCAGATTACTGAGAATAGATTAGTTCTTTCTGTAGGCGCAAATGGTCCTGCTCCAAAACGTCTCGCTGGAAACCCTACAACTGAAGTGAGTAATTTACTTACAGGACCCTTTAATAATATGGGCGTGCCGGGAGCTAAAAGTTTTCACTTGCTTGCTCCGGGATATGGAAACCCTGCAGGTGTTGCCTCGGGTGCGTCAAATCCTTATTTTGCCCGATTTGCGTCTTCAACAGATGCTACAGTAATAGGAGATGCAGCTGCTCAAAAGCCTACTTTTTTCACATTATGGATAGGTAATAATGACATATTAAGTTATTCTACAAGCGGTGGCGTAGGTGTAGATGAAACAGGAAATCTAGATCCTTCAACATATGGCTCTAATGATATTACAGATCCTAATGTATTTGCTTCAGTTTATAGCAATTTAGTCACTGCATTGAGCGCTTCTGCGTCAGGTGGAGTTTTAATAAATATTCCAGATGTAACATCAATCCCATATTTTACTACAGTTCCATACAATGCTATTCCGTTAGATGCGCAGACTGCTGCTTTTGTAAATCAGTCCTATGCAGATTATAACAATGCGATGGCTACTTATGCTTTTCTTGGGTATATTAGTGCCGAAGAAGCTACTGCGAGAACTATAAACTTTCAGGCGGGTCAAAATGCTGTTGTTTTATCAGATGAAGATCTAACGCCGTTGCCTAATCCTGCTGGAGGCACGTTACCTATGCTTAGACAG
Source organism: Leeuwenhoekiella sp. (assembly GCA_036961055.1). Classification (GTDB taxonomy): domain Bacteria; phylum Bacteroidota; class Bacteroidia; order Flavobacteriales; family Flavobacteriaceae; genus Leeuwenhoekiella. Next base: position 5,476 of record JBALXG010000111.1, read on the forward strand.
GCAACTTCAGAAGATTTAATCGTTTTAACAGCCTCCTCTATATTAGGAACTTTGGCAGATCCTTCAAACCCTAGTTCTGTTATTGGAGTAGGAGTTCCTTTGTCAGATCAATATGTATTAACAACTACCGAACAAGCATCTGTTACTGCAGCTCAGACTTCTTACAATGCTACAATACAAGCACTCGCTCAGGCTAATGGTCTTGCTTTTGTAGATGTTAAAAGTGCTTTAGCACAAGTTTCTACAGGAGGTATCACTTATGATGGCGGAGTATTAACTTCAACATTTGTTACGGGTGGTACATTTTCTCTGGATGGTGTTCATCCTACCCCGCGCGGTTATGCATATGTGACTAATCTTATAATTAAGGAAATTAATAAAACCTATAATTCTACAGTTCCTGTTGTTAATGTAGGAGACTACAATACAATAACGATAAGCAACGATGTGAATTAAATAAATTTTTCTTCATAAATTAAAGCCTCCCTAAGGAGGCTTTTTACATTTAAATCTTTTTCTAAAAATGAAATTATTATTAAAACTTGTACTTACCGCCCTCGCTGTTTTATTGCTGGCGCATCTTCTTCCCGGGATTTATGTAGATTCATTTATTACCTCATTGGTGGTGGCCATTGTTCTGGCCCTTCTTAGATTAATAGTTAAGCCTATTTTGATAATATTTACACTACCTATTACGATTCTTACATTTGGACTTTTTCTCCTCTTTATTAACGCTTTTGTAATTATTATGGCGGGTTATTTTGTAGAGGGCTTCAACGTAAATGGTTTCTGGTCTGCATTGATTTTTAGCCTTCTATTGTCTCTCTTTCAATCAATTCTTTTCTCACTTATTAAAGAAGAATAGAATTCTCCTGTATCCCAAGCACTTAAAACTTTGCAGAGATATAAAAAATATGTACTTTTGCACTCTTATTTTTATCAGGAAAAAGTCTACCTAAATGAACATAACAAGAGAGAATATTGATGAGCTTAATGCAGTACTTAAAGTAGATATTGCAAAAAATGATTATGACGAGAAAGTTCAAAAAGTCTTAAAGGACTATCGTAAATCTGCTAATATACCGGGTTTTAGAAAAGGACATGTGCCTATGGGCCTTGTTAAAAAACAATACGGCAAGGCCGTGCTGGTTGATGAGGTTAACAAATTATTGCAGGATGCGCTTAAAAACTATTTAACTGAAGAAAAACTTGACGTTTTAGGTAATCCACTTCCTAAAGATCAGGATGGTTTAGATTGGGATGCAAGCGATTACTCTTTTGAGTTTGAACTAGGATTAGCTCCAAAATTTGAAATTGATCTCGAGCCTAAAGAGGCAATTACACAATATAAAATTGTTGCAGATGATGATATGATTAACAATCAGGTCAAAACCATGCAGAAACAATACGGTAAAATCACAAATAAAGATACCGCTGAAGAAGGAGACGAGCTTACAGGAGTTTTTAAAAATGAGGAGGAAGGTATTGATAATCGTACCACTTTTGAGCTTGATAGATTAAAAGGAAAGAAAAACATAAAATTGTTTTTAGGAGCTAAAGTAGGAGATACTGTAGCCATAAAAACAAAAAACCTTTTTGATACGGCTTCAGATTACAATGCGCTCTTAAAAATTTCTGAAGAAGATGCTCAGGAAAAAGATGCTGAGGTGATTTTTACCATTGATGAAATCAATAAAAGAGAACTTGCAGATCTTGATCAGGAATTTTTTGACAAAATCTATGGTAAAGATGAAGTTAAATCTGCAACCGAATTAAAAGATAAAATAAAAGGAGAAGCAGAAGCTCAATTTGAACAGCAGGCAGATCAACAATTGCTAAATGCAGTTACAGAAAATCTTATCGAGAATACAAAATTTGAACTTCCTGATGAGTTTTTAAAGAAATGGATTCAGAAATCTGGTGAGCAGGAATTAAGTTTTGAAGCAGCAGCTGAAGAATTTGAACGCTCTGAAAAGGGATTGCGTTATCAACTTATTGAGGGGAAAATTATTTCAGAAAACAACCTTCAGGTTACATTTGAAGAGCTCAAAGATTTTGCAAAAGAAATGATTAAAGTGCAAATGGCTCAATATGGTCAACTCAATCCTGATGATCAGGAGCTTGATAATATTGCGGCGCGCATTTTAGGAAATCAGGAAGAGGTTAAGCGACTTTCTGAACAATTAATGAATAAAAAACTCTTAGATTTCTTTAAGGAAAAGGTAAAACTCGAGACTAAAGAAGTAACATTTGATGAGTTTGTCAAAGAGGTCTATAAATAG
>JBALXG010000112.1:0-7754 GCA_036961055.1 Leeuwenhoekiella sp.
GTTTCATAAAAAAATGTTAACGCGGCTAATATAAGAATAAATAATAAAAAAGAAACTATTCTCTATTTTTACTATCCATAATTATAGTTATTGGGCCGTTATTAACAAGAGAAACTTGCATATCTGCGCCAAAAATTCCCGTTTTTACCCGATTTTGAAGGTCTTTAGAAAGGTTTTCAACAAATTTTTCATACAAAGCAATTGCCACATCTGGTTTTGCCGCATTTAAAAAGGAAGGGCGGTTTCCTTTTTTGGTACTGGCATGTAGAGTAAACTGACTAATAAGAAGAATTTCTCCATGTATATCCTGAATAGATTTATTCATCATCCCATTCTCATCACTAAAGACGCGCAGACCTGTAATTTTGCGCACAAGCCAGTCTATATCTTCAGAAGTATCTGTATTTTCAATTCCCAGAAGAACTAAGAAACCTGTGCTTATTGCTCCATTTAGATTACCGGCAATCATAACAGATGCTTCACTAACTCTTTGTACTACTACTCGCATATTATTTATTGACCAGTATCATAAATATCGCGCCTGTAATTTTCTTCTTCACCCTCAATTATCTGCACATAACTTTTGTAGCGTGACCAGTAGAGGTCATCCTTTTCTAATGCCTCTTTTACAGCGCAATGCGGCTCTTCAAGATGAAGGCAATTATTAAATTTGCAGTTTCCTTTTAGCCTGAAAAATTCGGGGAAATAATTCCCTAATTCTTCCTTTTCTATATCTACTACACCAAAGCCTTTTATACCCGGAGTATCTATTATGCGCGCATCAAAACTAAGATCAAACATCTCTGCAAAAGTCGTAGTATGTTGACCTTGCATATGTTGATCACTTATCTGCTTTGTTTTTAAATCCAGAGTGGGTTCTATACTATTTACGAGAGTTGATTTACCCACACCACTATGGCCCGAGAACATACTGGTTTTGCCCTGCATCAACGCTCGTACCTCTTCAACATTTTTACCGGTCTGTGCAGAAATACCTATACAGGTATAACCTATAGAGCGGTACATTTCTGCAAGAAATTTAATTTCTGCTTTTTCTTCTATTGTGTAAGTGTCTATCTTATTAAAGAGTAAAATCGCTTCAATATGATAAGCCTCTGCAGTCACCAAAAAACGGTCTATAAAAGTGGTGAAAGTAGGCGGATTATTAAGTGTAATTAATAAAAAAGCCCGATCTACATTTGCAGCAATGATATGCGTTTGTTTAGAAAGATTAACAGATTTACGTATTACATAATTCTCCCTTTCCCTTATGTGTTTTATAACACCGGTAACCGCATCGCTGGTTTCTTCAAGTTCAAAATCTACAATATCGCCCACAGCAACAGGATTTGTACTTTTAATACCTTTCATGCGGAATTTACCCTTAATACGGCAGTCGTAAAATTCACCTTTTTCACCTTTTACGGTATACCAACTTCCTGTTGATTTGTAGACTGTTCCTTTCAAATTTATTTTTTAAACCACATTTAAGTTGCAAAACTACTTTATTTTCTGCTATTTGCGTCTTCACTTAAAAACTCAATAATGAAAAAAACTACTTTAGTTAACATTGCTTTTTTATTCTTTTCAATCATTTCCTTTGCCCAGACTAATCTTTACGAAAATCCTCAATTTGACGCTATTGCAGTAAATCATAAGATCATTGCCATTTTGCCTTTTAAAGCTACCGTAGAATTAAGACCAAAACAGATGGAAAAATTCACCCCAGATCAATTAAACGAGTTAGAACTTGATGAAGGCGCAAGCATACAAAATGCAATGCACTCCTGGTTTTTAAAAAGAAAAAAACGCGGAACACTTTCTATAGAAGTGATGGAACCCAAACGTGTTAACGCCCTGTTATTTAAAGAAGATATCACTACCGAAAATTTACATAATTATACTACTGAAGACTTGGCCAAAATACTAGGTGTTGACGCTATCATTTCCGGAACATATGAGACTAACAAACCTATGTCTGACGGCGCATCTATCGCTCTTGGTTTACTGGTGGGATTTTGGGGTACAACTAATTCTGCGACGATCAATATGTCTATAAATAACGCTACAGATGGTGAACTTTTATGGAACTATAATAAAAAAGTAAGAGGAAGCTTGGGAAGTAGTTCTGATGATCTTATCAATACCCTAATGAGAAAAGCTTCAAGAAGACTTGCATATACTAAGTAATACTTTTTGAAAAAATTACCAGAAAAAAGCCCTTAAGAATGGAAATTTCAAGGGCTTTTTTAATTAATATTTCTATCTTGACTAATTAATAAAGTTCTTTTTAGGTATAGAATTTGATATTAATTGTAGAAAATGTCATGAAAAAAATAGTTTCATATATAACATTATTCTCACTTCTCACATTCAGCGTTCAGGCACAGCAAAAATCTGAGGACATTACTAAAAATTCTGATTTTGAAAATCTCAAATCGCTTTTAGACTCTAAAGAATATGTTTTTGAAGGCGACTGGGCTTATCCTCTGAGGGGCACAAGTATAAGTTTGATAGGCAATCCTAATTCTTTAGAAATTAAAAAAGATTCTGTTGATATTTATCTTCCTTTTTTCGGAGTTTCACAAATGTCAAGTTATGATGGTGAAGGAGGTTTTAAATATGTTGGCCCGATGAAAGAATACAGCGTGGAGTATAATGATGATAAAAGTAAAGCGATTGTAACATTTAACGTACAAAACCGTACTGAAAGCCTTGATATCACACTTACTGCATCAAAAGCTACTTCGGCTTCTCTAACAGTTACCAGCAACAGAAGGGATTTTATGAGGTATGACGGCGATCTTAAAAAACCGGAGAAAAAGGAATAAAATCTGGTTGAAAAGCACAAAAAACCGCCCTAAAAAGGCGGTTCTTTTATTAAATATATTATGAGTTAGTTTACGCTTCAGAAAGACGCTCTATCTTCTTTTGATGATTAATTGATTCCTGATGAATAGCTTTAAACACGCGAAGTATAAATTCTTCACTTAATTTGTGTTTTTCACCTTCAAGAATCATTGCTCCTAAGATTTCATTCCAACGTTTTGTTTGTAAGATAGCAACGTTGTTTTCTAGTTTCAATTCACCTATAGAATCAGCGATTTTCATACGCTTACCTAAGTTTTCTATCAACTGGTGATCTACAACATCTATCTGTGTGCGTAAAGTATTCAGCTTATTTTTAAATTCAGCAGCTGTACCTTCTTCTTTACGTATTTTAAGATCGTTCATGATCTCAACAAGTCTTGATGGTGTTATTTGCTGTGCCGCATCACTCCATGCATTGTCTGGATCATAATGCGTTTCTACCATAATACCATCATAATTAAGATCTAAACCAGTCTGGCAAAGATCAAAAATGATATCACGACGTCCTGCAATATGTGAAGGATCTAAAATTAATGGTAGATCAGGAAATTTATTCTGAAGATCAATAGCTATTTGCCACTCAGGATTATTTCTGTAACGCGTTTTCTCATAAGTAGAGAAACCACGGTGTATCACACCCAGATTTTTAATATCCTGCGTATAAAAACGCTCAACAGCACCTAACCATAATGCAAGATCAGGATTAACCGGATTTTTAATAAGTACTACCTTATCTGTACCTTTTAATGCATCTGCAATATCCTGAACGATAAAAGGCGATACAGTTGTACGCGCTCCTATCCATAAAATATCGATATCATGTTTAAGCGCAAGCTCTACATGATTTGCATTAGCCACCTCTGTAGTGGTAAGCATTCCCGTTTCTTCTTTGGCTTTTTGTAACCATTTAAGACCCAACGCTCCTACTCCTTCAAACATTCCGGGGCGGGTACGTGGTTTCCAGATACCTGCACGCAGTACAGTAGCATCTGTGTCTTTCAATTGGTGTGCAATTTTGAGTACTTGTTCTTCAGTCTCTGCACTACAAGGGCCGGCGATAACCAGGGGATGATCAAGGTTAAAGGCGTCCAGCCAGTTTCTCAGTTCTTTTTTGTTTTCCATGACTCTGCAAAATTACGGCTTTATGCCATTACGATAATCCTTTTAATATAGTTTTTATGTGATTTGTGTTTTCCATTTCATTATAAACAGCCTCATAATCATCATTTTCCAGATAATACTTAAAATGATTGAGGTTGCTTATGTATTCTGTAAGGGTTTCCAGCACATGAGTTTTATTCTCTTTAAATATAGGCGTCCACGTTGCCGGGTTACTTTTTGCAAGGCGTACTGTAGATGCAAAACCACTCCCCGCCATATCAAAAATGTCTTTTTCGTTCTTCTCTTTTTCAATAACAGTTTTACCTAACATAAAACTGCTAATGTGTGACAAATGTGAAACATAAGCAATATGCTTATCATGCGACTGCGGTTCCATATAACGTATGTGCATCCCAATCGCTTCAAAAAGCTGCAGTGCCCTTTGCTGAAGCTTTTCATCTGTCTTTTCTATTTCACAAATAATAAGCGTTTTCCCATCATACAACTTTTCAATCGCTGCCGTAGGACCAGAAAATTCTGTACCTGCAATTGGGTGAGCTGCCAGGAAATTTTTCCGTTTTGTATGGCCAGCCGCCGCATTGCAAATACCCGCTTTTGTACTCCCCATATCAATAACCAGCGCTTTATCATTTAAACGATCCAGAATTAAAGGAAGTTGGTCATTTGCCTGATCTACCGGAATGGAAAGAATTACAAGATCTGCATTATGCAAATCCTCATAAGTTGCTGAAGCATCTATAACACCAAGCTTTTTAGCCTCTTCAAGATTTTCCTTATTTGCGTCTATACCATAAATAGTACTTGTTGGAAGCAATTTTTTAGTATCCCGTGCAAAAGAACCGCCTATGAGTCCTACACCAATAATATATATATTCTTAAATTCTTCCATTGAAGTAAAACGGACTAAAATCTGGTGATTGCTTCTTTAATTTTTTCTTCGGTTACACATAGTGAAAACCTGATATAACCTTCTCCCTGACTGCCAAAAATCGTCCCAGGAGTGATAAAAACGCTCTTTTTAATCAAAATATCGTCTATAAAAGCTTCAGCATCTCCCGTACCTTCTGGTAATTTTGCCCATACAAACATTCCTGCGGTGTCTTTATCAAAAGTGCAACCTAACTTTGCTGCAAGTTGCCAAACCAGTTCACGGCGCTTTGCATAAACCGAATTGAGTTTATTAAACCAACTTTCTCCTTCTTTCAGCACAGCGACAGCTCCTTTTTGTATGCCATAAAACATACCGCTATCCATATTGCTTTTCACGGTAAGGATGTCGTCAATATATTTCTGGTCTCCTAAAACCATACCCACGCGCCAGCCCGCCATATTAAATGATTTGCTCAGCGAATTAAGCTCTAGCGCCACATCTTTTGCTCCCGGAACACTTAAAATAGAAACCGGTTCTTCGTTTAAGATAAAACTGTACGGATTGTCATTTATGAGTAAAATATTATTTGCTTTCGCGAAAGCGATCAATTTCGCAAAATCTGCCTGAGAAGCTTTTGCCCCAGTAGGCATATTAGGATAATTGACCCACATTAATTTCACTTTGCTTAAATCTAACTTCGCCAATGCATCAAGATCTGGCAACCAATTTCCAGAAGCATTTAGTTCATAATAAACAGGCTCTGCCTCAAGCAAACGAGTAACCGAAGTATACGTAGGATAACCGGGATTAGGAATTAAAACCTCATCACCCGCGTTAAGAAACGTCATGCTTATATGCATTATCCCCTCTTTTGAGCCCATTAATGGCAAAACTTCAGTCTCACTATTTAATGTGACGCCGAACTGTTCTTTATAGAAATCTACCATTGCATTACGCAACTGCGGCAAACCTTTATAATTCTGGTATTGATGCGCGGGACCGTCTTGCAAAGCATCTGTAAGTGATTGTATAACCTGCGGCGGCGGGGCAAGATCTGGACTGCCCATACCCATATTTATTATAGGTTTACCAGCTTCGGCAAGGGCGCGCACTTCTTTAAGCTTACGCGAAAAGTAGTATTCTGTGGTTTGATTTAAACGGTTTGCCGTTGTGATCATATTTTTCGGTTTTTATATTCGCCTAAAATCTCAAAGTTCTTGGCCATTATATTCAGGAGTTTCTTCGCTTTTTCAAAATGCCTGTATTCTTTAAAAGTCACATCAACAAAGAAGGAATAAATCCAAGGTGTCTCAATAACCGGCAACGATTGTATTTTAGTAAGGTTGAGCCTGCAATCGCTCATCACATTTAAAACTGCTGCCAGACTTCCTCTTTTGTGGTCTGTCAGAAATTTTAAAGATGCCTTATCTGGTACTTTACTATCTGTGCGCCCATTATTATTCAAAATGAAGAAACGCGTAGAATTGTCTTTTATGGTCTGCATATTTGCGGCCAGAATCTCCAAGCCATAAATTTTTGCAGCAGTAGCGCTCGCTATTGCGCCAATTCCTAAAGCTTTTTCTTCAAAAACGCGTTTAGCAGCTCCGGCAGTATCATCTTCTTCTACCATTTTAATATGACCATGCCCTTTAAAGAATTCGCGGCATTGTAAAAGTGCCATTGGGTGAGACCAGACTTCTTTAATATCACTTAATTTTTGACCAGGTAACGCCATTAAGTTTTGATTAATTGGCAGATAATATTCTCCTTCTATATTGAGCTTATACTCATCTATTAAAGCATAATTAGGTATGATGCTACCCGCGATACTATTTTCTATAGCCATTACGGCATCTGTACTTTCACCGCTAAGCAAACTATTTACCACGTCCTGAAAAGAGCGACATTCAATTACCTCAACATCTTCAGTAAAAAAATCCTGTGCCACCTTGTGGTGAAAAGATCCTCGTATTCCTTGTATAGCTACTTTTCGGTTTATCATATTTGCCAAAAGCTTTCGCTAAGCTTTAAATTGTTATTCCTTTTGTGTTCTAGTACCAGATTCAATTCTTTTAAGTTTTAAATCATAAAAAAAGGCCCCGATTATTTATCGAGACCTTTATATACTATACACTTACGTTTATCTATAGCAGTCCCGTTTCTTTTTGGAAAAAAAAGAAATAATAACGGCTCCAGAAATAACGTGAGTTGAACATTGTCATTTTATTACAGTGCTAAAGTAATTAAATATCTAATAAAGCGTAAATAAAATTGACATTTTTATAAATATTTTTAAAAACATATGTAAACAATCAAATAAAATGAATTTCGTGCAATAAATATCGAGCTTACACTTTATATCAACAATTTAAACAGGGATGTTTAATAAAATGTTTTTTGATGTTAAATAACAGCTCTTTCTTTTATCTTTGATTTTGGAGTTTAGTGAAATCATATGACTTAGAAAGTGTGCTGTTTCTCCTATTAATTAAATTGAAGTTTTAATGTCGATAACGGCCAAGAACATTACTAAAACATACGGTAACCAAAAAGCACTTGATGATATTTCATTTACAATAGAAAAAGGTGAGATTACCGGTTTTTTAGGTCCCAATGGTGCAGGTAAAAGCACCATGATGAAAATTTTAACCACCTATCTTTCTCCTACAAGCGGGACTTCTTTAATTAATGGCTTCTCAACTGAAAATGAAAAAATAGCCGTCCAAAAAAGCATAGGTTACCTTCCGGAAAACAACCCATTATATCTTGATATGTATATAAGGGAATACCTAAAATTTAATGCAGATATCTATAAAATAGATAAAAACAGAATTGAAGAAGTAATCGAACTCACCGGAATTACTCCGGAGGTTCAAAAAAAAATAGGCCA
>JBALXG010000113.1:0-7700 GCA_036961055.1 Leeuwenhoekiella sp.
AATTCGTTATGATAAACAATCTCAGATATTTTTTTGTTTTCCTTCTGGCAATAATCTAAAAGCTCTTTTCCGCTTTGAACAGGGTAGGGGAAGCCTTTTAATTGTTCCTGCTTGATCTTAGAGCGCAGCCTTTCCTGTTGCACAACAAAGCCGCCTCCTATAGAATAATAAGTATCTGTAGTTTTCTTTCCGTTTATTAGCTGAGCTCGAAAAGTGATTCCGTTAGGATGAAATTCTTTAAATTTTCTGTTGAAAATAATATTGATAGCAGGATTAAACTGAACTTCTCTTTCTGAATTAAAAGATATGTAATTAGACTGTTTTATACGTTCAATAAAAACGGGAATCTGATCTATAGGGAAGGTTTGTGGATCGAGACCTTCAAGACCTAATTGAATTGCAATATCTGTGGCGTGGCCTCGTCCGGTTAGGGAAAGCGAGCCGTATAGTTCTACATTTATTTGTGTAACCTGATCAAAAGTATTTTTTTCTTTCAGTTTTTCAATCCATCTTCCGGCAGCGCGCCATGGACCTAATGTGTGCGAACTTGATGGACCCACACCTATCTTGAGCATATCAAAAATGCTTATACTTTCTATTTTACGCATATCTCTCTGTTGGCTGCAAATGTAAAATTTTATAATAGCCTTTATACGTATTTATATAAAAGAAAACACCGCTAAAAAGCGGTGTTTTTATATGAAAAATCGGGTTTTAAGGCACTAAAACTACCCTAAAACGAGCTTTGTTATTTATCATTTTGTCATAAGCTTCTTTTACATCGTCAAGCTTAAATTCTTCAATCATAGGCGCGGTGCCTGTCATTGCACTAAATTTAAGTGTGTCTTCACTGTCTGGAGCTGTACCACTTGGCCAGCCTTTTAAAGATTTTCTCCCCATAAGTAATTGCATAGGCGATACTTTAACGGGCTCACCGGTAGCGGCAATTAATAACATTTGACCATCAATTGCCAGACCATCTACAACAGATGAAATTGCGTCACTATAAGGAGCGGTAGCAACTATAAGATCTGCGCCGCCTAATTTCTGTAATTCCTTTGCCGCATCCTGATCATTTGTAGCGATAAATTGATGCGCACCCAATTTAGTTGCCAAATCTTTTTTATCGTTACTTGTAGATATGGCAATCACATGCATTCCCATTTTATTTGCAAACTGAATCGCAAGGTGACCCAAACCACCTATTCCCTGAACGGCAACAGTATCACCAGCACGAATACCGGAGTTTCTCATACCATTATAAACTGTAATCCCAGCACAAAGCAGAGGAGCCGCTTCAGATGAGGATAATTCTTCCGGAATAATCGCAACCGCTTCTTGTGGAGCTGTCATATATTCGGCATAACCACCATCGTAAGAAATACCGCAGATCTTACCATTCTCACAATTAATGAAATCTCCGCGTCTGCAAGGTTCACATTCAAAACAATGTCCGCCATGCCAGCCCACACCTACGCGTTGACCTTTTTTCCACATTTTCACATCGGTACCTACTTCCTCAACAATCCCTACCACCTCATGGCCAGGAATTCTAGGGTAATCTATTCCTGGGAAATGACCTTCTTTAACTAATGCATCACTGTGGCATATACCACAAGCTTTAACTTTAATAAGTATTTGGGTTGCTTCTGGTTTAGGAATGTCACGTTCTATAATTTCAAATTCTCCCCCCGCTTTGGGTACTTGTACTGCTTTCATATCAATTTTTTTGTTTGGCATTGAAATTACAAAAGGGTCTAATGATAAAGGTGAAGAAAAAGTTAAATACCTTTGTTGAATATAATTATAAAAATGAAGGCAAAACCATTATTCATAGCATGTAGCGCCATTGACCAAACAAGATTTTTATTTTTTAGCTTAATCCAACCCAACATAAAACCTGCTAGTATACGCGGAAATATGAGAAGAAAAAGCACCAAATTAACTGTAAATTCTTCTACATAATTATTGATATGTACAAAACCAAAAATCAAAGATGTGACTACTAAAACAGGAATATTGAACTTATTTAGCCAATATCTCACACTCTCGGTCTGCTCTTCAGGAATTAACTGCTTACCTATATATGTAACCGAAAATAGAAAAACTGCGGTAAAGATTAATTTTACGACCCAGTAAACATCAATGGGTACAAATCTAAGTAGGAAGAATACCGGCCAGACAGCCATAAATAAAACAATATCAATGTGTCTGGGTTTTATAAGTGTACGAAACATCATTTCTTCTGCAATAGGTGCAAAAATGACGATTGCAATAAAGGCTTTCAGTTTATTTTGAGCTAATAATTGAAGAATCCCATCTTGTTTATATATATTAAAATTAATGCCTGGCATTAGGTGCGTTAGTATTGATGAGGCGATACTATATAAGAAGTAAGCGAACATCAAAAACGCAAAGGCGTATATGAGATTTTTAAATTTGAGATTATTAATCATCTATTTCAAAGTGAAAGAGCGAATATACTGTAAGTGAAAAGACAATGGTAATTTACTTATGAAATGCAAAGTGCCAGAATTTTGACTTGTATAATTATTTGCTGACATGATGTCAGAATAATTTGGGTGGCACAAAGATTGACTTAATCACATCGAAAGAAATTTAATAACACTTAAAATTATATATCGAGATGAGTAAAATCATAGGAATTGACTTAGGAACAACCAACTCCTGCGTTGCCGTAATGGAAGGTAGCGAGCCGGTAGTAATCCCTAACGCTGAAGGAAAGAGAACTACCCCATCTGTAATTGCATTTGTAGAAGGAGGAGAAATTAAAGTAGGAGATCCTGCAAAACGTCAGGCGGTTACTAATCCTACTAAAACCATATCTTCTATAAAAAGATTTATGGGTAATAAGTATTCTGAATCTTCTAAAGAAGCAGACAGAGCAGCTTATGATGTTAAAAAAGGCGATAATGATACTGCAAGAGTAGATATTGATGGTCGTTTATATACACCTCAAGAACTTTCTGCAATGATTCTTCAAAAAATGAAGAAAACAGCAGAAGATTATTTAGGACAAGATGTTACACGTGCAGTTATTACTGTACCTGCATATTTTAATGATGCGCAACGTCAGGCTACTAAAGAAGCTGGTGAGATTGCAGGTCTTAAAGTAGAGCGTATAATAAATGAGCCAACAGCTGCTGCATTAGCTTATGGTCTTGACAAAAAACATAGTGATCAAAAAATTGTTGTTTTTGACTTTGGTGGTGGTACACATGATGTATCTATCTTAGAATTAGGTGACGGTGTTTTTGAAGTATTATCTACAGACGGTGATACACATTTAGGTGGTGATGATGTTGATAGCAAAATCATTGACTGGTTAGCAGATGAGTTTAAAGCTGATGAAGATATAGACTTACGTAAAGACCCAATGGCTTTACAACGTCTTAAAGAAGCCGCTGAAAAAGCAAAAATTGAATTATCATCTTCTACTCAAACTGAAATTAACTTACCTTATGTTACGGCTACCGCTAGCGGACCAAAGCATTTAGTACGTAGTTTAACACGTGCAAAATTTGAGCAGTTAATTGATGATTTAGTAAAAAGAACAATCGAGCCTTGTGAGTCAGCTTTAAAAGCAGCCGGACTTTCAAAAAGTGATATTGATGAAATTATATTAGTAGGTGGTTCAACTCGTATTCCTGCAGTACAGGAAGCTGTTGAAAAATTCTTTGGTAAAAAACCTAGTAAAGGTGTAAACCCTGATGAAGTTGTTGCCGTAGGTGCAGCGATACAAGGTGGTGTATTAACAGGTGATGTAAAAGATGTATTGCTTCTTGATGTAACACCGTTATCATTAGGTATTGAGACAATGGGTGGTGTAATGACTAAGTTAATTGAAGCCAACACAACTATCCCTACTAAAAAATCTCAGGTATTCTCTACAGCAGCAGATAATCAACCTAGTGTTGAGATTCATGTATTGCAAGGAGAGCGTCCCATGGCAACAGATAACAAAAACATAGGTCGTTTTCACCTTGATGGTATTCCACCAGCACAAAGAGGAACTCCACAAATTGAAGTGACTTTTGATATAGATGCTAACGGTATTATTAAAGTATCTGCAACAGATAAAGCTACAAATAAGACTCAGGATATTCGTATTGAAGCTTCTTCAGGTTTAACCGAAGAAGAAATCAAAAAGATGAAAGCTGAGGCTGAAGCAAATGCTGAAACTGATAAAGCTACTAAAGAAAAAGTTGAAAAACTTAATGAAGCTGATGGTATGATCTTTCAGACTGAAAAGCAACTTAAAGAATTTGGTGAAAAATTATCTGCTGATAAGAAAAAACCAATCGAAGATGCTCTTGAAGAATTGAAAAAAGCATATGCATCTCAGGACGTAGCAACTGTTCAACCAGCGTTAGATAAAATAAACGAGGCTTGGAAAACTGCTTCTGAAGAAATGTACAAAGCTCAGGCAGAAGGCGGTCAGCCAGCAGGAGCTCCTGGTGCAGATGATGCAGCTCAAGCCGGTGGCAATGCAGAAGGTAATGCAAACGCAAGCGACGTTGAAGACGTTGATTTTGAAGAAGTAAAATAAGTTAAACAAAGTGTACTGAAAAGTACTGAAAGTTTATAAATTAAAAATCCCGAACCAACTGGTTCGGGATTTTTTGTGTTTTTATTTAGTTTAGACCTGCAAAAGATCGCTAAAAAAAGACGTAAGACAATCAACATAAACCAATAGGATTAAGCCGCTTATTTAAATACTCAAATTAATATTTAAGAGCTGTAGCAATAAATCTTTATTTGTAATGTGTATCACTCTTTTATCAACTTCTATCATTCCTGCGTCTTTAAATTGTTTTAAACTCCTTCCTAAACTTTCAGAAGAAGTACCAATAATATTGGCCAAATCTTCACGCGTCAAATCGATACCTGAATGCTCATTATCCTGCTTTTTGAATCTGTTTTCTAAAATAAGTAAATTAATGGCCAATCGCGCATTTTGATTTTTTTGAGCTAGTACAGCGATTATATTGGCAAGAACTCCAAACTCATGACCAATGTTTTTTATAAAAGTTTGTTGTAAAGCTGGAATATCCTGTAATAGTTTAAAGAATATATCTTTGGCTATAAAATTTACTTCAAGATCTTCCAAAGCTTCACAAGAATCCTGATAGCGTTCTTCTCCAAATAAAGCATGATAGCCTAAAATATCACCTGTTGTATAGATATAAAAAACCTGATTTGTGCCAGAAAAACCACGCTTAAATTTTTTTGCTTTCCCTTTCTTAATTTGAAAAATGCCAGTGGGCACGCCTTCTTCATAAAACAGAAGATTTCCTTTTTTAATAGTTAATGGCTCCATAGCATTAAACACTAATTGTTTTTCATTAGAATTTAATTTTTCTAAGAGAAGATTACTCTGAAAATCAAATTGGGAATAGAATTTTTCCATAAGTAAATATAAAATAAGAAAACGAATATATAACATTTGTTATGTATTTTTATAACATTTGTCGTAATATTGCATGGAATTAAGTATCTAGAAAGCGCAAGGAAAAAGCTTTTGAAAAAAAAATTAAAGTGGTGCCATATGGAGCTCTACAAATATCTAAAAACATCTTTTTGATATTGAGAAAACATTTAACTATTCAAAAGTGCTTGTGATATGTAATCACCTTAATCTCAAATTATAATTATTTAATGAAAAAGGGCACCAAGCTTTACGCTATTTTAAAATTGAAATGCCCGCGTTGCCAGATGGGAAATTTATTCAGTAATCCAGGATTATTTGTGTTTTCCAGAATCCTAGAAATGCCTGATAAATGTCCTCATTGTGAGCTAGATTTTAAACGAGAACCAGGCTTTTACACCGCTGCTTTATGGATAAGCTATCCTATTGTACTTATTATTTTTATACCAATAATACTACTAGGATTTTTACTAGATAGTATCAATAACTTTTTCACCTTTATTTACCCGCTAATCATACTTTTTAGTTTTGTGCTACAGATTCCGTTAATGCGTATCGCTAGAGCTGTTTTGTTAAACATGAGCATAGATTATACAACAAAATGGTAAGACGTAATAAAAATTTTAATACTGCATTTAAGGAATAATTAATTATCATGAGTAAAAAATTTGTGCCAAAATTCTTTTCTCTTTTAAAACAAGGGATATCAAGAGAAACGTTGACTAAGGATATTCTTTCAGGATTGATAGTAGGGATCGTTGCTTTACCATTAGCCATTGCATTTGCGATTGCTTCTGGGGTTTCTCCTGAGAAGGGAATCATAACAGCAATTATTGCAGGAATTATCATTTCTACATTTGGAGGAAGTCGCGTTCAAATTGGAGGACCTACGGGAGCTTTTATTATTATTGTTTACGGTATTGTTGAGCAATATGGTATAGATGGATTGACCATAGCTACTTTTATGGCTGGTTTTATCTTAATTGGATTTGGGCTTGCGCAGATGGGGAATTTATTAAAATACATCCCATATTCTCTCATTGTAGGTTTTACCAGTGGGATTGCCCTTATTATTTTCTCCTCTCAAATTAATGATTTTTTTGGATTACATATCGCTAAAGTTCCGGCTGATTTTATTGATAAATGGGCGGTGTATTTTAGTAATATGCAGAGAATAAATTGGTATGCCATTAGTATTGCCGCTGGAACTATTCTTATTACACTTTATTTTCAAAAAATTATTAAAAGAATTCCGGGATCTATAGTTGCCATACTATTGGCAACTATTGTTGTTGTAATTTTTGACCTTCCTGTAGATACTATAGAAAGTAATTTTGGCAATATTTCAAGCCAGTTAGGCTTACCACATCTTCCTCAGGTTAATTTTGAAACTTTTAAAGCACTTATTCAACCAGCATTTACCATTGCGCTGTTAGGAAGTATAGAATCTATTCTATCTGCTGTGGTTTCAGATTCAATGATTGGAGGAAAACACCGTACAAATATGGAATTAGTAGCACAGGGAGCAGCAAATATCATGTCTTCTTTATTTGGCGGTATCCCAGCTACAGGAGCCATTGCACGAACTGCTACAAACGTAAAAAATGGAGGGAGAACGCCTATCGCCGGTATTGTTCACGCACTGGTTTTATTGGCAATTATGCTGCTATTTGCTCCTTATGCCAAATTAATACCTATCTCATGTCTATCAGGTGTTTTAATGGTTGTAGCATATCATATGAGTGAATGGAAACAATTCAGATCTATTCTGAAGGGAAATAGAATGGATATCATTATTTTAATTACTACATTTTTACTTACCGTCTTTTTTGATTTAGTAATTGCCATCGAAATTGGGATTGTGTTATCCAGTTTTATGTTTATGAAAAGAATGAGTGAATCTGTTAATATTCAGGATTTTTCATCTGAAAATGGAAATGGCGAGCATCTTTTTGATGAAGAATTATTAGATATACCTAAGGGTGTTATTTTATATGAAATTAATGGGCCTCTGTTTTTTGGAGCTGCGAGACAGTTTCAGGAAACCATTACTAATACGCATTTAGAACCAAAAATTGTTATTCTTAGAATGCGCTACGTGCCGTTAATTGATGCTACAGGATATCAAAGTTTTAAAGAAATAATCAAAACCTTTAAGGCACGGAAAATAAAAGTAATAATTTCTGGTATAGGAAAACCTTTGCGAAAAGATTTTGAAAAAAATGAGATGTTTGCTTTTATAGAAAGTGAT
>JBALXG010000114.1:0-7683 GCA_036961055.1 Leeuwenhoekiella sp.
GGTGTGAAGTAAAAGTAATATTTCCGTCACAGGTTTCCACAATATTTTTAACCATAGCAAGACCAAGACCCATTCCGCTTGATTTTGTGGTAAATTTTGGTTCAAAAACTCTTGGCGCGTTTTCATCACTTATACCTATCCCATTGTCAATTACCAGGATGCAAACTTTATCTTCATCTGTTTTTACCTCAACTCTTATTTGAGGTTTTTCAACATCTTCTGTCGCCTGAATTGCATTTTTAACAAGGTTTGTAATTACACGTATAAGTTGCGTGCGATCAAATTTTGCGATAATTTCATTACGGT
The DNA here is from genome assembly GCA_036961055.1 of Leeuwenhoekiella sp. Classification (GTDB taxonomy): domain Bacteria; phylum Bacteroidota; class Bacteroidia; order Flavobacteriales; family Flavobacteriaceae; genus Leeuwenhoekiella. The sequence continues at coordinate 307 of JBALXG010000114.1, forward strand.
CTGCGGCAAAACTTATATATGGCTCATTAAATATATCAAGCGCGAGTTTAACCACAAAAACTACGTTGAGGGTTTCATTTTGCTGCGCCGGCATTTTGGCAAAATTTGAAAAAGCCGAAGCAATAGAACTCATCGTGTCAATTTGCTGAATAAGCGTATCGCTGTATTCATTCAACTTTTGCTTAATCTGTGGATCTGTAGGATCAAATCGCTGCTGAAAACTCTGCACAGTTAATCGCATAGGCGTCAACGGGTTTTTAATCTCATGTGCGACCTGTTTTGCCATTTCACGCCAGGCTTGCTCCCGTTCGCCCTGAGCGAGTTTTGCTGCACTTGACTCGAGCTCATCAATCATAAGATTATAGGCCTTAACCAGATTGCTTATTTCTTCGCTTGCGTCATCAATATCAATGCGCTGGTTGCGCTTATCGATGCGCGTTTCTATCATTTTATCACTTACCGTTTTAAGACTTTTTGTAATGTAGCGGGATAAAAAATAAGACAAAGCGATTGCGATAAGTAGCATAAAAAGATAACCTTCTGCCAGTCTGCGCAAAAACTCATCGAGCTCTCGTGTTATAAAATCATCATCCTGAATATAGGGTAGATTCATTATAGCCAAAGGCTTAAACTGATTATCATTGATGTAAGTGTAAGACGACTGATATTTTATACCGTCTTTTTCCATATGAACGACCCAACGCTTTGATGATGAATTTGCCAACCCCTCCAGAACCGATAATGAAACCTGAGCATCTGTGCTATCTGCCGTAAAACCCTCATTTGATTTAACTAAAAGGTTACCGTCAAGATCATAAACTTTTATAGGTAATTTATGAACGTCTGCAATGCGATAGATATCGTTGCTTTCTCTTAGTATAATAGGAATTTTCTCTGTTATGACTTCAAATGAAGTTTTGTCGAGCACGTAACTTATCTCATCCCGTATTTGATCTTCCTTGCGCAGTAAACGCCCCGTATGATATTCTTCAGCTTCCTCTTTATATTGAATAACTGCCAGAATACCTATAAGAATAGAAGCTCCCAGAATGAGCAGAATCATCGTAAAAAAGATGCGCGTGCGTAAAGAAAGCTTGTTTGTTCTCATTAGCCAGGAAGTTAATCAAAAATCACGCCGCTACGCCTCTGGGTTTTTATCGCGTATGCGCTTATAAAGTCTAATGCCTAACATTAAAAGTACAGCGAGACCCAAAAGACCAAACAACCCATACAGCCAGTTCACAGCACTTTTTGTAATCGCGAGGAATATTACTGCAAAAAGTATAAGTGTTGCACCTTCATTCCAGATGCGCATAAACTTTGAAGTGTAATTTACTTCACCTCGCTGCAACTGTTTAAATATTTGGTGGCTTTTAAAATGGTAAGCAAAAAGCAAAACCACAAAACCAAGCTTGATCTGCATCCATGGCATTTGAAGTAGAACAGGGTTTAAATAGAGCATTATTAAAGCGAAAAGCGTCGCCAGAATCATAGATGGCCAGGTTATGATAAACCATAGGCGCTTTGCCATTAAACCCAGTTGTTTCCCTAAAATACTGCTTTCTGGTTCTGGTTTTTCTGATGCCTCGATCTGGTAGATAAACAGTCGCGGCATATAAAATAACCCGGCAAACCAGGTTACTATAAAAATCAGGTGCAAGGACTTAAAATACAGGTAATATTGCAAGAATTTCGGTTTTATATCTAAAAACAAAGGTAGCAAATTACACTATGGAAACCTGCTACCTATATTTACCTTATATCGCTTTCGCGAAAGCTTTATTTGTCTTCTTCTACAAACAAATAATTAAGATCTAAAGCATTAAACTGCTTGTTGAAGCCGGCCACCTCATCTGACATAAGTTGATCAAATTTTGTCAACTCGGCATTTATCTTTTGCGTAAGTTCGTTTTTAACCGCAATATCCTGCTCTGTAGGGGCAAAATCTCCCATACTCACCAGACTGTTCAAATGCGCCAATTTGTTGGTTAGTTTTATAGGGAAATTCAAAGGATCTTGTCCGCTTTTATTTTGCGTTTGATAAAGTGCTTTTTCTATTTCGCTTAGCTGTTCCTGTAATTTTTTCGCTTTTAGGCGTAAAGAATCTGTTTTCTTATCGTCTTTATATTGCTCTTGAAAATCCTTGAGTTGTTTATCGATATTCCGAATTTTTTTAATGCTTTTGTGAGCATGATCAACGGTTTTGTTGACATCAGTTATAAAATTAAACTGTGCTTGCATATCTTCTTTTGAAGCTTCCGCTCGAGGATCTGCCAAAACAGTATAAGGTTGAGCGTAATCTGTGCCATTTACATTCAGCTTCACCTGATATGTACCCGGAGTTTCCTTTGGCCCATCTGTACTCGCCCACCATAAGATCATGCCGGGAAGTGTCTCTGCTCCTTTGTAGGTCATATCCCAGTTAAACTCATTTGCTCCTTCTTTCACTTCAAGTTTATTCTCTTTCCCCTTTGTACTGTAAGACTTGATTGTGTCATTTTTCGCATCAAAATAAGTAATCGAAACACTATCTTTTTTCTCGTCATATTTTGGCAAATAGAAATATGTCATCACTCCTGCAGGATGATTTGTACCAGCATCGGTTAATCCTTTTCTGCTTCCGCCTTCCATGCGATAGGTATCCATAGGTTTAAAAAGAACAGGTTTATTTGCATCTTTATCCTGTTTGTACAACTGGCGCAAAATGGTAAGATCATCTATGATCCACAAGCTTCGACCTTGCGTAGCGACAATTAAGTTATCATTTTTAATGGCCAAATCTGTAATAGGAACAATAGGCAGGTTTAACTGAAAAGCTCTCCAGTTTGCGCCATCATTAAATGAAATGTACATTCCCGTTTCTGTACCCGCATATAATAATCCTTCCTGTTTAGGATCTTCTCTAATGACTCGGGTGAAATGTTCTGCTTCTATTCCGTTTGTAATTTTCTTCCAGCTTTTGCCATAATCTGTCGTTTTGTACAAGTATGGTGCATAATCTCCTTCTTTATATTTAGTTCCTGCGATATAACAAGTTCCTTCATTGAAATAACTGGGCTCTATGCTGTTTATCATCATCCACTCGGGCATTCCTTTGGGAGTAACATTTTCCCAATTTTTACCTCCATCACGGGTAACATGCACTAATCCGTCATCACTACCTACCCAAAGCAATCCTTCTTTTAACGGACTCTCATTTGCGGTGAAAATCGTTCCATAATATTCAACCGAGGTGTTATCTTGCGTTATTGGTCCACCTGAAGATTTCAATTTTTCAGGATCATTTCGGGTTAAATCCTGACTTAGCAACTCCCAACTTTGACCTTCATTAGTTGTTTTATGCACATGATTAGAAAAAGTGTAAAGCACATTTGGATTATGACGTGAAAATATAATGGGGAAATTCCACTGAAACCTATATTTCATATCCTCAGCACCGTGACCCATGGGATTGTCTGGCCATACAGAAACTGAACGCACCGTTTCTTTTTCATGATTTACACGGGTTAAAAAGCCGTCATAACTACCACCATAAACAATATCTGGATTTTTCGGGTCAACCGCGATCCATGCAGATTCACCACCTGCTGTACTTTCCCAGTCATCTTCGGTTATGCTGTAACCACTTGTTCTATGTGGAATTCTAACCGTTGTATTATCCTGCTGAGCGGCATAAATACGATAAGGGAACGCATTATCTGTCTCTATTCTGTAAAACTGAGCCGTTGGCTGATTATGATACGTGCTCCATGTCTCACCACCATCATAAGTAATCTGTGCGCCACCATCATCACCCATTATCATGCGCTGCGAATTTTCTGGTGAAATCCATAAATCGTGATGATCTCCGTGAGGCGCGTTTGCACCTTCAAAAGTCACACCGCCGTCTGTACTTTTATGATAGCTTACGTTAAGCACATAAACACCATCTTCATCTTCAGTATCTGCATAAATTCTTGTATAATACCAGGCGCGCTGGCGTAAAGAGCGATCGTCGTTTACCAGCTTCCAGGTATCACCACCGTCATCACTTCGGTATAAACCTCCTTTTTCTTTATTTTCAACTATTGCCCAAACCCGTTCTGAATTTACGGGCGAAACGGCTACTCCAATAATCCCTAAAGTATCGGTAGGAAAGCCTTTCTTTTTAGAGATTTCTGTCCAGTTTGCGCCACTATCTGTACTTTTCCACAAAGCAGAACCTTCGCCGCCACTACTTAAACTATAAGGAGTACGACGTGCATTCCAGGTAGAAGCATATAAAACTCGCGGATTATTAGGATCAAGAACCAGATCTACAGCTCCTGCATTTTCATTGGCAAAAAGCATTTTGTTCCATGTTTTTCCGCCATCTGTAGTTTTATAAACTCCGCGATCTTGTGTTGGTTTATAAATATCACCTAAAACTGCTGCATAAGCGATATCAGGGTTTGTAGGGTGAATGCGTATTCTTGGAATATGTCTACTGTTATCAAGACCAATATGCGTCCAGGTTTTTCCGGCATCTTCAGATTTGTAAGCACCGTAACCTGAAGAAACATTTCCTCGTAGAGTTTGTTCACCACCACCTACGTAAATCACATTATGATCACTGGGCGCAACCGCCACAGAACCTATGCTTCCGCCAAAAAAGCCGTCTGAAATATTTTCCCATTCCCGACCACCTGTTTTTGTGCGCCAGACACCACCGCCTGTTGCTCCAAAGTAAAAAAGATTAGGTTCGCCGGGAACACCGGTAACTGCAGCACTTCGCCCACCACGAAACGGACCAATAAGTCTGTATTCTAAAGCGCCGTAAAGGGATTTATCAAAATTTTGAGCTGAGAGAAAAGAAGTAAATGTGCTAAGTGCAAGAAGTACAAAGCTGAGTAAAAATTTGCGCATAAGAAGGGTATAAAGTTTAACGCAAACTAAAATACGCATTCTAATGTATTAAGCTATCTCTGGCTTCAATTTTAATCGTATTTCTCTGTTTAAAAAATATGCGGTGATAATTGTTGACAAAACATCTGCCAGCGGGAAAGAAACCCAAACACCTCTTTCTCCAAAAAACTGAGGCAAAATCAATACAAGCGGAATAAAGAAAAATCCTTGTCTGGTAAGTGTGAGTAATAATGCAGGAACTGCTTTTCCTATCGCCTGAAAATAAGCAGATCCTATAAGTTGAATACCTATAATAGGCACTGCCGAAAACACCCAGCGCATAGCTGCGGGAGTGTCTCGCACAACGCTTTCATCTGTTGTAAAAACTTTCACAATGGCTTCCGGGAAACTCATGATAAGCACAAAAATCAATAGCCCGACTCCACCTGCGTAAAGTATGGCTTTGTTTATACTTTCGCGTACGCGATCAAAGTTTTCTGCTCCATAATTATAGCCTGCAATGGGCAAAAACCCCTGTGTGACGCCTAAAACCGGGAATAATGCAAACATAAGCATCCGCCCGATTATCGCATAAACCGTCACGGAAGATTCGCCTCCCAGATTGTACAAAATATTGTTCATCAATAAATACGTGGTACTTACAACAGCTTGACGAGCAAGTGTTACAAAACCTAAAGCAGACATCTCTTTTAGAATAGGCATATCGAGCCCAAAATGAGAGAAGTTGATCTTTAATTGCGAGTTTTTACTTAGAAAATACCATAAAATATAACCGAAGCAGAACACATAAGAAATGGTCGTAGCCCAAGCGGCGCCCGCCATTCCCATATCTAATAAGTTTATTAAAATATAATCAAGAATTAGATTCCCCACTGAAGGAATTATCATGGCGATCATGGCAAATTTAGGATTGCCTTCGGCGCGAATCACATTGTTTCCCATCATAGCAAAAGCCAAAATAGGAACTCCATAAAGAACAATACGATAATAGACTTTTGCGGGTTCAAAAATATCTCCTTTCCCACCAAAAGCCGGAATAATATCATTGATAAAAATGAGCCCAAAAGCCACCATTATACTTGTCAGCAGCAGAGTTATTGTGACCTGATTTCCAAATGTTTTTAAGGCGCGCTCCTTGTCACCGCTTCCTAAAGCCCGCGATATTATAGATGATCCTCCTATCCCGATTGCCATACCTAAAGCAGCAATAAAGAATGAAACCGGAAGCACAACATTTATGGCTGCAATTGCAATAGACCCTATCCAGTTGCCTACAAAAATTGTGTCGACAAGAATATTAAGTGACATTACCAAAATCCCGATTGATGATGGTACGGCTTGTTTTACAAGTAATGTACTAATGGGTTCAATGCCTAAGGCATCAGATTTATTTGGCTTCAATTATTGTAGTGTGATTTAAAATTTTAATCGAATTCTCAATAGCAATTTATTACAAATTATCTCAATAATATGCTCCTTAAGCAATTGCTTTTGCTGGTTCTACAATCGCCCAGTCATTGATCCAGGTTGCCATAACATGCGTCCAGTCATCTCGATCATTTAAGCATGGTATTACTGTAAACTCCTTTCCTCCTACTTCATGAAAGATTTCTTCACCTTCCATAGCGATTTCTTCAAGTGTTTCTAAGCAATCACTTACAAAAGCCGGAGTTACAATTGCCATTTTTTTTATGCCTTCTTTACCAAAACGCTCTATCGTTCGATCTGTATAAGGCTGTAACCACGGATCAAAACCTAATCGGGATTGAAAGGAAGTAAAGTAAGTTCCTTCTTTCAGATTTAATGCTTCGGCAACCTGTCGTGTAGTTTCATAACATTGGTGACGATAACAAAACTGATGCGCAGCTGAAGGTGACTGGCAGCAGGTTCCATCTATTTTACAATGACTTTTAGTGACATCACTTTTACGAATATGTCTTTCCGGGACACCGTGATAACTAAAAACCAGTTTTTCGTAATCAAGATTCTCAAGCTTTTCACCTATACTTTTAGCCAAAACCTCAACATATTCAGGTTTGTTATAAAAAGCAGGAACATCTGAAAAGCGCATATGCGGAAAGTGCTCTTTCCTTAACTCTTCTGCCAAAACGAGAATAGTTTCTGTGGTCGCCATAGCAAACTGAGGATAAAGTGGAATAATCAAAACCTCATCTACACCTTGCTTGTTAAGTTCGTCAAGGCCAGATTTTATATTTGGAGTACCATAGCGCATGGCAAGACTTACAGGAACATCTACTTTTTGCTGAACTTTTTCGCGCAGTCTTTTTGAAAGAACGATTAATGGCGAACCTTCATCCCACCATATTTTTGAATACGCTGCCGCAGATTGTTTAGGTCTGGTATTTAAAATAATACCTTTTACTAAAATTGTACGTGCCCATCCCGGAAGATCAATTACGCGCTCGTCCATTAAAAATTCACCTAAATACTTTTTTACATCCTTAGGTTTTGTACTATCTGGCGAACCCAGAT
>JBALXG010000115.1:0-7665 GCA_036961055.1 Leeuwenhoekiella sp.
ATATCAACCACAGCTTTGTTACGGCCTATTGTCGCCATTGATCCTTTATCAAAATATTTAAAGGGTTCAAGTTCTTTATTTTCGGCCAGTCTTATGAGGTTTTTAGCAAGATGTTTTCCCTGCTGTATTGCGGGCTGTGCCACCTGCGGATGACCTTTTGGGAAATCTTCAGTTTCCATTAAAGCAATATCTCCTATCGCAAAAATATTCTGAAAACCATTAATTCTGCTAAACAGATCTACATTATAACGGTGCAGTTTCTCATGAAGCGCAACACCATCAAAGCCAGAAATAGAAGCTCCCGTAACACCCGCAGACCAAATAAAAGTAGCCGTATCAAAAAACAAATCACCTTTTGTTGTGACTCTATTATTTTCATAATTTGCCACCATGGTATTTAAATGGATTTTCACACCCATGTCTTCCAGAAATTTTTGGGCTTGTTTAGATGACTTTTCACTAAAAGGTGGCAAAACCCTGTCTAGCCCTTCAATAAGATGTATTTCTATGTCATTTGTATCCATATCAGGATAATCTCTCTGCAACACATGGGCGCGTAGTTCTGCAATTGCCCCACAAAGTTCTACTCCGGTAGGTCCGGCGCCAGCGATTACAAAACGCAGCAATTCTTTGCGCTTTTGACGATCTTCAAGAAGATTTGCTTTCTCCAGATTTTCAAAAATTAAACTGCGTATATTGAGCGCCTGCGGCAGACTTTTCATCCATACAGCATTCTCTTCTATATTGTCATTACCAAAAAAATTTGTTTTAGTTCCTGTCGCAATAACCAGATAATCAAAAGACAGATTACCTATATCTGTACGCAACGTTTTGAGTGTCGTATCAATATACTCAACCTCACCCATACGGTAATGCATATTTTTACCGCCGGCTATTAGTTTGCGCAAAGGATATGCGATTGAATCTGCCTCGAGACCAGAAGTAGATACCTGATAAAGCAAAGGCTGAAAGGTGTGATAATTCCTCTTATCTATTAAAACCACCTGATATGGTTTATTTTTTAGCTTTTGAGCGAGATTTATTCCACCAAAACCTCCTCCTATAATTACTAGACGAGGGTATTGAGAATCAGGTATATTCATGGTTTTTATATAAGGCAGTTGTGACACAAAGTTAAATGACAGGAAATAAAATTGTCTATGTTTATCAAAAATTTAGCACACAGTGTAACTTAAAGACAAAATACAATACAAATAACTAACTAACGATCAACTTTTGGACAAGCAATTAGAAAAACAGTTTGTCGACCAGCTGGAAAAGAATCAGAACATTGTACATAAAATCTGCAGGTTATATACTAATGACCAGGATTCTCACAATGATTTGTTTCAGGAAATAACCATTCAGTTATGGAAGGCCTATCCCAAATTCAGGGGAGATGCAAAATTTAGTACCTGGATGTATCGTGTGGCCCTCAACACGGCGATAACTTTATACAGAAAGTCGAAAAAACGAATTAAAACACAGGATTATGATACAGTCATGTTCAAAATTGAAAGTAGCGAGTATGACAGCACTATAGAAGATCAACTCAAGCTGATGTATGCAGCAGTAAAACAACTTAATGATATTGAGAAAGCGTTAGTATTCTTATATCTCGAAGACAAATCATACAGTGAGATCTCTGATACTTTAGGAATTACCGAGGTTAATGCAAGAGTGAAAATGAATAGAGTTAAGGGAAAATTAAAACAACTTTTAAATTCGTAGTAGTAGATGGATGAGCTCGAATTACTAAAAAAAGACTGGAAACGTCAGGAAGCGAGTCTTCCTCGTATTAATGCCAGCGATATTTACAAGATGATCTTAAAAAAATCATCTTCACTTACTAAATGGATACTTATTATAGCCATTTTAGAATTTGTATTCTGGATAACTATTTCAGTCGCCATGATTGATAAAAATTATTTTGAGCATTTAAAGAGTATTCATTTTTATACAATCAATATTATTTTGAGTGTAATACATTATGGAGTGCTTTTATTTTTCATCTACTGGTTTTACAATAATTACAGAAAAATTAAAACCACAGATGACATAAAACGTTTAATGAGAAATATATTAAAGGTAAGAAAAACTGTAAATTATTATGTGATTTATAATCTTGCCATGTCATTTATAATTTCTGTAATGGTTTTTATCGCATCAGTATTATATGATCCTAATTTGAGTAAAATATGGTCTGCAGATACTTCAAAGAATATTTGGCTCATAGGCGCTATTATTATCTTTATACTTGTATTTTTATTTGTGCTTTGGCTATTCTACAAGTTGCTTTATGGAATACTTTTACGTAGATTGCATCGCAATTACAAGGAGCTTAACAAATTGGAGCTTCGTAACTGATGCTGCCAAATGAAAAAAATTACTAAAACAATTCTTCTATCTGCACTCGCCGTTAATTTTATAATGCTTCTTGGCATAATACTGTTTACAGATGTTAACTGGAATGATACATGGGTTTTTGTAATGTATGGAAGTATCGCTTTTCTGGCACTTTGGGTAGGAACGGGTAAAGTACAGGCCTAAGTTTTTTAAATTATTTTAAGTATAGTTTACATACTTAGTATTTTATTTGAGTGATTCCTTTTATATTTGTCGCAAACCCCATATATGCTTCTATCAAAACGATTTGCAGGATTTTTCCTTGTAATTTTAAGCTTAAATCTATCTGCTCAGCAATACAGTAATTCTTCCTTACAAAGTACAATCAAACAATTTAAGGCAGATCCCAGAGGTCCTTATCAACGCATACGTTGGTTTTGTGAAGATGGGAGCATGCGCGAGCCTCGCGACCCTTGTCCAGATGGGATAGACGGAGTTCAACACGCAAGCTACAAGGATATTACAAACGAAATTGCAGCAAAAAATCATCTTTATTTTGGTGAAATACTTGCCAGTGCAAATAAAGATAACTTTTGGGATGCCGCTAATAATCAAAGCAGGTTAAAACAGTATCAATTAGGAAAATATCTGGCAAGCGTAGATGATGGCTGGATTTTGAGAAAAGCCCAGTATTATCGTGGTGCTTTTCAGTCTGAAGATGAAGCAGCCTGGGGAATTGATTTCTATAAAGGAATTTTAAAAAATGATACCTTACTTCAGTCTAATTATTACCTAATAAGACAATCTTTAAAAGACATACCACATTCTGGTGACGATAATCTTGCGCAGCGTTTACGCAGCGAGTCTAAAATTATTGCCGAAGATTTTCCACAATTTATGGATATCAGGGTGAAAATTCACGGGCAGCCAGATATAAATGATATTGTACTTGTGCGCGAGTTTAGAGAAAAATATAAAGATAAATTCACTCCGGAACTAAAAAAACAATTTGAAGATCTAAATACAACGCTTACTGAATATTATGCGCCCCTTGATATAAATGGACTAAAGAAGCAGGTTCAAAATCTTTCAGGAAATCCAGATGTAAAAACACAACTTATCAGTTTTACAGCTACCTACAACAATGAAAGTTTGCCACAGAATCTTATTCCTGAAATAAGTGAACTTCTTTGTAATATACGCACTCAGATAAACCAGATTCCTGCTTCTGCAGATCGTTTGCAACTGCTTGAAATTTCTCTTAAACTGGAAGAAATGCTTCTTAAAAAAGTGCCGGAATGGGAAACTCCTGATTTAAAATCACTTTTGGATAAAATTTATTATTTAAGCTATGCTACCGCGGGAACCGGTCTTACTGAAACCTGGGAATGGGAAGAAATTTCATCTACACTGTATCCTATTAAATATAATGATATTTCGCTAGGTCAACTTAATTCTGTTTTGACTACTGCTCGCAATGTGGTACAATGGAGTGCTGCGATGGCAAAGGCAAATTATGACGATGTTGTAAATAAATATGTTGAATTTGAACCTCTTGCAAGTGGTTTTATAGACGATCGTATACGCTCATCTGTAGCTCTGCCGCTGGGAAAAGCTGTTGGTGAACTCGGTAATTTTATAGCTGAAGAATCAAAGCTTCAAAATGAAGTTCTTGATATAAATGAACAAAGCACAATACGCGGGCTTAACCCGGGATACGCTATGGGTGAGCTTGTAGTTGTGGCTGGTAATCCAGATAAGACCGAAGTATCTCCTGATAAAATATATATTTTTAAAAGACCTCCGTCAGATTTAAAACCAGTCGCAGGTATTGCGACGGTAGATGAAGGTAACCTTGTTTCTCATGTGCAACTTCTGGCACGTAACTTAGGGATTCCTAATGCCGCGATTACAGATGAAGATCTTGATGAATTGCTTGCTCATAATGGCGAAAAAGTATTTTATGCAGTTTCAGATAAAGGAACTGTAATTATAAAACCTGCTGCAGATATGACCGAAACAGAGCAGGCACTTTTTAGCAAAGAAGAACGCAGTAGAAATAAAATTGCTGTGCCTATTGATCAAATAAGACTTGAGGAAAATTCAATTCTCAATATGCGTGATATTGATGCTTCAGCAAGCGGCAAATTAGCAGGACCAAAAGCGGCAAACCTTGGTCAGCTTAAAAAAATGTTTCCAGATCAGGTTGTCGAAGGCTTGGTATTGCCTTTTGGTATTTTTAGAGAACATATGGATTTACCCATGCCTGGTCAAAACAAATCGTACTGGCAATTCTTAAATAATATGTTTGCTACAGCAGATATTATGCGCGGACAGAATACTTCAGAAAGTGAAGTTGAAGCTTACCAACTTAAGCAGCTGGAAATTTTGCGCGCCGCTATAAAAGATATGAAGTTGAAAGATTCATTTATCAGCTCGATAAGAGCCAATTTTAAGTCGGTTTTTGGCGAAAATATAGGTAAAATACCCGTTTTTTTACGCAGTGATACTAATATGGAAGATTTAAAGGAATTTACAGGCGCGGGTTTAAATCTTACTTTATTTAATGTAGTCGAAGAAGATAAAATTATTGCGGGAATTAAAGAGGTTTGGGCTTCTCCTTACACAGAAAGAAGTTTTAAATGGCGCCAGCAATACTTATCAAATCCTGAAAATGTATTTCCTTCAATTCTGGTAATCCCAAGTGTAGACGTTGATTATTCCGGAGTCATGATTACAAAAGGAATAAACAAAGGTACAGATGAAGATCTTACAGTTGCATTTAGTCGTGGTGCCGGTGGCGCTGTAGATGGCCAGGCAGCAGAAACAAGGTTAATAACGAAAGAAGGTTCTTATTTACTTGCTCCGGCAAGACAGGCAGATTATATAAGACTTCCGCTCACCGGAGGAACAAAACCATATCACACGACTTTTGAAAAATCGTTTTTAAATGAGCAAAATATAGAAGATATTAGAAAAATTGCACAGCTTATTCGCACCAGAATTCCTGAAGAAACTCAGTCTGATTATAACGGCGCGTATGATGTAGAATTAGGCTTTAAGGACAATAAACTTTATCTCTTTCAGATAAGGCCTTTTGTTGAAAATAAAAACGCTCTTAGTTCTGGTTATCTTGAGTCAATTTCGCCTAAAATTGATTATGACAGATATATCGATCTATCTTCAAACGTAAATTAAAAATCACCCCAAATTATGAAAAAACTACTCATTTATATCCCGATTTTAGTATTAATATCGGCATTTACTGTACCTGCCTTCTACCCTATTGATGGTTATGAGCGCACGGGAATCTCAAGGCTGGCCTATCTGGAAAAGATTGTGAAAGATAGCATCGCATACAATCGTATTCCTGCAGGAGCTTACTTATCAATAAAAGATATTAAACTCAATCTTACCACGTATAAAGACAGCGCAAAGGTTTTGATGAATCCTGATGCTGAGCTTCAGGGAAAAATATCAAAACTGTTTTATGGCCTTGATAATAGCTACTCGTTATCTGTTCTGGATATGAGTGACAGTACAAATGTAAAATATGCAGCGCGCAATGAAGAACGCGGTTATCAACCCGGAAGCGTGGGAAAACTGGCAATTTTATTCGGTTTATTTGATCAGCTTAATAAATTATGCCCAGATGATTTTGAAGCGCGTATTAACCTTTTAAAATATAAAAAAATAAAAGGTGGCCCTTTTGCCGTGTATGATCACCACACAATTCCCGTCTACGATATTGAGAAGGATAAACTTGTAAAGCGACAATCAAAACAGGAAGATGTATTTACTCTTTTTGAGTGGGTAGATCATATGATGTCTGTAAGCAATAATGGTGCTGCCAGTGTGGTTTTTCGCGAAGCAATGCTAATCTCAGTTTTTGGTAATGATTATTTTAATCTTACTGATGAGGAAGCAATGAACTGGTTTAAAGAAACCGACAGAAAAACGATAAGTGACCTTTCTATTGCTATAGTAAATGAACCCTTACGTAAATTAGGAATTTCTGAAGATGAATGGCGCCTGGGCGGTTTTTTCACCGATGGTGCAGAACGTTATGTAAGCCGTCAGGGAGGAAGCGTAGGAACGCCTCAAGGACTTATGAAATTTTTAATTTCTCTGGAGCAAGGTAAAGTTGTTGACTCTCTTTCAAGTCTTGAGATGAAAAGATTGATGTATATGACAGATCGCCGAATACGCTATGCACATTCTAGCCGTCTCGATTCTGCAGCTGTTTATTTTAAATCGGGAAGTTTTTATAAATGTGATCGCACAAAAAATCCTAATTGCGCAGATTACGCGGGGAATGTTTATAATTATATGAATTCTGTTATAATTGTCGAGCATCCTAATGGCGGACCAAAATATATGGTTTGCCTGATGACCAATGTGCTTAATAAAAATTCAGCCAGTGATCACATGTATCTGGCCAGTAGAATTGATAAGGCATTAAGCGGGCTTCCCGATTAAATTTGCCTGTAATTTTTTAATAGAAAGAGCAGCAAAAGACCGCACATCGCGGTTTTTTGCAGTTTTAAGAAGTTCGTATAAAGGCTCTAAAAATGCGGTATCGCCTAAATACTGAATAAGATAAATAACCGAAAGACGTATTTTTCCATCACCTTCCCTTAGCAAATAAATAAGCGCATCCTGAAATGTGTATGGTAAAACTATATCTTCATCCTGATGCTGTTCAGAAATAATATTGGTTTCTAAAATAGGAAGAAATGATTCCTTTAGTTTAGGTGATAAAATATTATCGAGAAACTCAATGGCATTTGCTCGCGTATCTTCAAGCCTGCTCATTAATCCGCCATAGGCCACATCCATATCCTTTTTATTGTAGTACACTCCCAGAAGCTTAAAAAGGGTTTCTAAACGTTGATCGAGTTGCAGATCGAGCGATTCTATAAGGCCTTCATGCGCCAGACTTAATTCGGTTAAATCATCCTGCGGCAGCAGCTCCAGATAGTTTTGAGGATTAAATCCTTCCCTTATAACCGCTTTTGCCTGCACAATTTGCTCATATTCTTTACAGAAAGTAAGAATAAGTGAATTGATAATTTTAGGATAAAAATTGAGCTTACTTTCTTTCCCTTTTAATTTATGAAGAGATTTTGCCGCAGAAAGGCGAATTAATATATCACGGCTGCGCAATAATTTAATAAGAACTTTAACTGAAGGTTGAGTCCTAAATTTTTCTATGATTTTAGGAATATGCTTTTTAACCCCACTCTTAAGAAGTTTTTCAGACTCCCTGTAAAGCAACTCTTTACTTATATCTTCGCCATAAGCGATAAGTGCTTTTAT
>JBALXG010000116.1:0-3318 GCA_036961055.1 Leeuwenhoekiella sp.
TCATCTCTAATACCCAGAGAAATAGCATACGTTGTCTTGTCATTTCCTCCTGAGAATCCCACTTGATGGTTTTGTGATAAATTATGTTGTACCACCTCTTTAGACCAATCTGTGTCGTAAATAGCATTACCATTACTGTCAAATAAAGCGGCCATTAAAGGATCCTGCCTTTTCAGTCTTGGCTCATATTGCGCATAATTTCCTGCAGCCCATCCTTCAGGATCAAATTTTGCACTGTTTTCCCATGCGAGTTGTTCTACCATGGCATATTCTGCTGAGTTAAGAACTTTAGCTCTGTTAGGACCAAATTGGTTGACACTAAATGTGGCGTCATAAGTAACTCTGCCTTGCCCGGCTTTACCTCTTTTAGTTGTAATCAAAATAACCCCGTTTGCACCTCTGGCTCCATAAATTGCTGTAGAAGAAGCGTCTTTAAGTACCTCTATAGATACAACATCATTAGGATTGAGGTAGTCAATAGCAGAACTAAATTGATCAAGATTACCCTGAGGCAATTGTACTCCATCAACCACATATAGCGGATTATTAGATGAGTTGATTGAACTAAAACCTCTTATCCTAATATTTGATTTTCCGCCCGGACGTCCAGAGTTAGTATTTACCTGCACTCCTGAAATTTTACCCGAAAGAGCCTGATTTAAAGAAGTAGCGGGACGTTCTTTAAGCTGTTCTGTATCTACCTGGCCTACAGCACCAGTAAGATCAGACTTTCTTTGAGAACCATAACCTATTAAAACCACTTCGTCCAGTTCGCTGGCATTCTCCTGCAATGTAACATCAATTGTAGATTTTCCATTTACTGAAATTTCAGCAGTTTGAAAACCTATAAAACTAAAAACTAAGGTTGCTTCATTAGATACATTATCTATTGTGTAGTTCCCATCAAAATCAGTTTGCGTTCCATTAGTAGTTCCTTTTACCAATACGTTTACTCCAGGTAAGGGGCCCGTTTTATCAGAAACATTACCTGTCACCGTTTGCGCTTTTACTAATCCAAAGCACAGTAATGTGCCTAAAAGTAGCAAGCTTTTGAATAATTTGTTCTTCATGAAAAATGGTTTGATTAGTTATTTATATTTGTTAGATGTACTAATATTTGATAGAGCCCTCGATTAAATTAAGGGTTCTTTTAACCATATAACTTTGAAATCTTTGCTCATAAAATGGGTATTTGAGCAACGATTTTCAAAAATCAGATTCTGATATTTCAATCAACACAAGCGGTAATAGGCAATAAAAAAAAGGATGTTGTAATTGGGGTAGGAATTAGAACTATTAAGTACCAGATTAATATTTTTAGAATAGAAAAAATTTTAAGAAATGTTTTTTACAAGTATAAATACACTTCTTTAAATCGTACTTAATATTCTTATTAATTATCTCAACAATGCTAAAACGTTTAACTAAAGTAGACTAATTTGTTAATAATAACAAAATATTTTTCAGTTTTCTTAGAAATTATCAGTTAAAATTGTACAAACTGAAGTTTTAATGCTAATTAATGAGATTATCATCTTTTACGATCGATAATATTTTAAGAATTAAGATAGTTTGAATTATAATTTTGAATTTATGATCATAAGGAATTAATCGGGAAATAGCACGAAAACAATTTCGTAATTTTTTTAAGCGTGGCGAACTTTCATTTATTATAGAATTGATATTTAACAAAACTGGGAAGAAAATCACCTTTATTTGTCGATTTTTAAGTGTTTTTACCGGTTTTTTAAAGGTCTATAACTGCTAAATTTAAGTTTTTATGTAAACTGTTGCTGTTTTATCACTTTTTAATTTGATTATAAGAAATATAGATCACAATAAAAAAATCCATTAAAAAGATACTTTAATGGATTTATAATTTATTAATTTTTAGACTATTAAATTTGATTACGTCGATAGTTGAAATATATAGATTGGTATAAATTTAAAGATATAAGAAAGATAATATTATTAGAGTTGAAGTTTTTTTCTGAGTTTCCCTGCAATTCTCTGAGTAATTAACCATTTATTAAGTTTAAAGAATTCCTTACTGTGCCAATATTTAAATAAGTATTCAATTTTATCTTTATAGTCTATTTCTTCGGCTAATTCTACCATATGATTTAGTAATATGGAGTACCTAATATCTTCTTTGAAATATTTATTATAGACGTGAGAAACATTTTTTTTAATTGTATTATATTTTACTAATTTTTCCTCAAGTATGGCTTCCAGTTTATATATATCTTTTTCGGCAACTCTTATATAATAATTATCCTCTTCAATACTAAAGGGCACCCAATCATCTGCAATAATAACTGGTACTCTTGTTAACGCCATGGTTTCAATAATTCTGTGAGAATACGAAGCAATCCCCTTGGGGCATAAAACAAAATAACTTGAAAGAATATCCTTTACATATGAATCTTTTTCATCTTCAGAATGATTGTACCAGCGATCAATTTCTTTTACTTTATAATTACTTGATTCGCTTTTAAATGTGTCAAATAATATACGCCTAAAAGGATTTGAGCAGGAGCCTGCAAAGCTGAATAAATACTGGTAGTTAATGGAATTGGTGTGTTCAATCCCTTCGATTTTTTCATTGGGCAATCGCAAATGTGGCCATGATCGATATATTGCTGTATTAAACTTTGGCTTTTCTAATGAAGTATAAAATCCTGGTAAGAATCCAGGAGGGCCGTCTTCATAATTAACGCAAAAAAGAGGCACATCCTTTTCTAAATAAAATTGCACCAGTTCTTTATAATCGTCTATATTTTTCCAGGTTTTAAAAGTTGTAGATTCAAAAATTACGGCGATATCTGCTTCCTTTAGATCTGTGGTTAATTGAAAATTAT
Organism: Leeuwenhoekiella sp.; assembly: GCA_036961055.1. GTDB lineage: Bacteria > Bacteroidota > Bacteroidia > Flavobacteriales > Flavobacteriaceae > Leeuwenhoekiella. The sequence continues at coordinate 2,862 of JBALXG010000116.1, forward strand.
TTATAGAAGGATTTTTATTAATTAGATTAGATATACGTGGTAATTCTTCAATTTCAAAATCTTTCAGGCGTTTCGGTTGTATGAGGAATAATTTCTTCATAAATACTATCTTTTTTTGGTTGATTGCATATTATACACAGTTTATATGCTCGAGGGAAAGCAAACTGTATAGAACTAAGAAAATTATTAGGGGACTGTTTTAATCAATTGGGGTTAATTGATTCAGTAATAGCAATTTATTAAATAAATATAAATTGATAGTACATAATTATTAAAAATATTAATAATTTATAATTTATATTTATTTGAAAAAAAGACGTGCTAATTTTGCTAATTTCATATAAAAATTATATAAAATATATAATCTCTAAAAATTATTAACAAAAATTACAATAAAAACAAATTGCTTAAATGTTACAATAAATTTTAAATAAAAAATATCCACCAAAAATTGCTC